>NZ_JBVIHP010000009.1:273702-284525 GCF_055570235.1 Streptomyces sp. NPDC031274
CACCGCCCTGCACGGGGGGGGGGGGGGGGGTTTGGTTGTTTTGGCGCGGGGCGCCCCCCCCCCCCCCCCCCCCCCCCCCCCCCGGCTCGGACGTTCATGGACCCGGGCAGGCGTTCATGGATCCCGTCGGACTTCCGCGGCCCCGTCAGACTTCCTTGCCGTTGCCGCCTCCGCCGCCCGACGCGGCCTTGATCCCCTTGGTGATCTCGTCCATGACGGACACCTTCGGGGACTTGTCGTTGACGTCGATGCCGAAACGGACGATGACGAGCTCGGACTTCACGGTGGGCGAGGGGAAGGCGAGTGACTGGACGTACCCGTCGTCGCTCTTCTCGGTGACGGCCTTCCAGCGCACGAGGTAGCCCTTCTGCCCTGCGACGGTGACCGCCTTGGACTCCAGCTCCTTGTGCGAGGTGACCTTGCCGTAGGTCTTGCCGCCGTAGGACTCCTTGGCGTTGACGGAGATGTCGGCCTTGGCCGCTTCCTCCGCCGTCTTGGCGTCGACCTTGAAGCCCTTGGCGGGGCCGGAGTACGCGCCGCCGCGCGTGCAGGTCTTGTCGGTCTCCCGGGGGCACGGATAGGGGTCCGTGGTCACCGAGGCGCCGCCCTCCTGGCCGCTCGCGCCGGTCCAGCCGTCCGGCACGGGGAGGCTGATGCCGCTGAGGAGGTCGGTGGCGTACCCCTCCTCCGACGGCGGCGCGGAGCCGCCGCCGGGAGGCTGGGACTGCTCGGGGTCCTGCGGGTTCTGCGGGTCCTGGGGCGCGCCCGGCTCCGACGGGGCGGAGGACGAGGGGGCCTTGGCGGCGTTGTCGCCGTCCCCGTCCCCGCCGTCGTCGGAGGTCAGGAAGTAGACGCCGCTGCCTATCCCGGCCAGGACCACGAGGGCCACACCCACGGCTATGCCTATGCGGAGGCCGCGCTTGGGGGCGGTGGGCTGTCCCGGATAGGAGGGGTGGGCCGGGTATGCGCCCGGGGCTCCGGTCGGGGTGCCGGTCGGGGCGGTGGGCGGATAGGCCGGGGGCGCCGCCGGAGCGGAACCGCCCCACCCGGCGGCGGAACCCACCGCGCGGACCTGATCCGTCCATACGTTCCCGTCCCACCAGCGCTCGGTACGGGGGGCGTCAGTTGTCTGGCCGGGGTCGGGGTACCAGCCGGGAGGGGTTACCTGGGTCATGGGCGCCAGGGTATGAGCATTCGGTGAAAGCGGCATGAGAGGGGGGACGAGCGGGCTTGTACGGAGGCCACCGTGGGGCCGCTCAGCTCACCCGGGAGGGAGGCGAGTCACCCGAGGGGGAGGCGAGTTCACCGCCCGTGCCCGTGCCCGTCCACGACGAGGCGCACAGGGCCGCCGCCCACGGGTGCGGGCACCCGCACCCCGGTCTGCCCCGGAGTGATCGACCCCAGCACGCTCGCATGCCGGGCTCCCGTGCTCTGCGGCACCGTCCCCGGCAGCCCGTGCGCCGTCAGGAACCCCAGCACCGCGAAGGCGTACGCCTCCTTCGCGGCGGACGGAAGGCCGAGCTCGTCGGAGGTGCGCACCGGGATCCCGCCCCCCGGCCTCCCCAACTCGGCCCGCAGGAAGGCCATCAGCGTCGGATTGCGTGTGCCACCGCCGGAGGCGATGACCTCGGATGCGTCGACCGCCCTGACGGCGTCGGCGACCGTAACGGCGGTCAGCCGGGTGAGCGTGGCGACGACGTCCTGCGGGGCGAGGGCCTCGTACCCCGTGAGCGCCGCGCGCAGGTAGGGCAGATGGAAGAGCTCCTTGCCGGTGGTCTTCGGGGCGGGCCGCGCGTAGTACGGCTCGCCCAGCAGGACGGCGAGCAGCCCCTCGTCGACCGTGCCGCGCGCGGCCATCTCGCCGTCGAGGTCGTACGTGAGCCGCTCCCGCGTCAGGTCACGTACGGCGGCGTCGATGAGGGCGTTGGCCGGGCCCGTGTCGAAGGCGGTGCCGTCAGGGGCGGTGATGTTGGCGATGCCGCCGAGGTTCAGCGCGGCGGGGGCTCCGGGCCTGCCGCGCAGCCACATCCGGTCGACGATGCTGACCAGGGGGGCGCCCTGGCCGCCCGCTGCGATGTCGCGGGGGCGGAAGTCGGCGACGACCGGGAGCCCCGTCCTCTCGGCGATCCACGCGGGCTGCCCGATCTGCAGTGTGCCGTGGACCTGACCGTCCTCCACCCAGTGGTAGACCGTCTGCCCGTGCGATGCCACCAACTCCGCGCTCCCGTCGCACAGTTCACGGTCGGCCTCGGCCGCCGCCGCGGCGAAGGCCTGACCGATACGGGTGTCGAGGCGGCAGACCTCCGCCAGCGTGGTGGTGGCGGGCGGCAGAGCGGCACCGAGCGCCGTTCGCAGTGCCTCGTCGTACCCGCGGGTGATGAGACCCAGTGGAGAGAGCAGCAGACGGTCGCCGTCGATCGTCAGGTCGGCCGCCGCGACGTCGATGGCGTCGTACGAAGTCCCCGACATCAGCCCGATCACGCGCAAGAACTGCTCCTCTCGCTCTCCTCACCGATGTGTTTGATCATCGCAGCGATGACGGGGCAAGCGCACTCGCACGTACGATCCAGTTCAGGCACCGGAGGAACGAGAGGCAGGGCGGAGAGGGCGACTTGTCCGTGTCCACCACGGGATCACCCGGCCCGCGCACAGGAACGCGCCGCACGAACCTCACCCGAACCGACGGCACCTGGAACGGCCTCCTCGGACACGCCGGGGTCGACGCCCCGCACCCGGACCACCCATCAGCCGTCCCCGAGCCCCGCGGACAGCACCAGTCGTCGGCATTCCCCGGGGCTGCCCCAGGCGGTGCGCAGCGCTCGCGCCTTCGTCAGCCATAGGGACAGGTCGTACTCCGCCGTGTAGCCGATCGCCCCGTGGAGCTGAAGGGCCGCTCGCGCGGCGCCGTAAGCCGCCTCGCCCGTCGCTGCTTTCGCCGCCGCCACATCCGCCGTCCGCAGGGTCAACGCCGCCCCGTACAGCAGGGGGCGGGCGAACTCCAGGCCTATCAGGACGTCCGCAAGGCGGTGCTTGACCGCCTGGAAGCCGCCGATCGGTGTGCCGAACTGGGTGCGCTGTTTCACGTACGCGACCGTCTTGTCGAGGAGCGCGAGACCGACGCCCAACGACTGCGCGGCCGTCGCGAGCGAAGCCCAGTCCGCCGCGCGCCGGGAAGCCTGTGTCACCGACGGGCCCGAGGCGAGGAGTTCGCCGGGACTGAGCCGGGCGAGGCGGCGCGCCGGGTCCAACGACCGCTGCACGCGCGCGTGCCCGGAAGCCAGGCGCAGTTCACCGTCCGTCGCGGTCAGCCGCAGCGTCGCCGCGTCCGCGTCCAGTGCGAACGGCCCCCCTTCGGGCAGCGCGAGCGTCGTGACGGCATCCCCGGAGGCCAAGGAGGGAAGGAACCGCTTGGCCGGGGCCGCTTCGCCCAGCTCGGCGAGGCGGGCGAGCAGCGCGCCCGCCGCCACCGTCTCGACCAGAGGGCCTGGTGCCGCGTGCCTCCCCAGCTCGATGAAGGCGAGGCAGACCTCGACAGGGTGCGGTCCCACCCCTTCGTACTCCTCGTACCCCTCGTACCTCTCTGGCTCATCGGGAACGGCCAACGCGAACACGCCCGCGTCCGCGAGCCGTCCCCACACAGCACGCCCCGGCGCGTGGTCCCCGGCGGCCCACGCCCTCGCGGCCGCCGGAGCGTCGGCAGCCGTCAGCATCGCGTCGAGCGAGCGCGCGAAGTCGCGCTGCTCGTCGTCGAGGAGGAACCTCATCAGCGGCGTCCCTTCGGCAGTCCGAGCAGCCGCTCGGCGATGATGTCGCGCTGGATCTCGTTCGTGCCCGCGTAGATCGGACCGGCGAGCGAGAAGACGTACCCCTCCGCCCACTCGCCGCCGTCCGCCAACTCGCCCTCCGCGCCCAGAAGGTCCAGCGCGGTCTCGTGCAGCGCGATGTCGTACTCGGACCAGAAGACCTTGTTCAGGCTCGACTCCGCGCCGATCGCCTCGCCCGCCGCGAAGCGTGACGCGTTGGCCCAGGTGAACAGCTGATAGGCGCGGGCACCGATCACCGCGTCCGCCACCCGGTCGCGCAGCGCCGTGTCCGCGGGGTCGCCGTCCGCGCGCCACTGACGCACCAGACGGTCGGCCGAGGCGACGAAGCGGCCGGGGGAGCGCAGCGTCAGACCCCGTTCGTTGCCCGTCGTCGACATCGCGATCCGCCAGCCCTGGCCCGGCTCACCGATCACGTCCTGGTCCGGTACGAAGACGTCGTCGAGGAAGAGCTCGGCGAACGCGGGCTTGCCGTCCAGGCGCCCGATGGGGCGGACGATCACGCCGTCCGCGTCGAGCGGGAACATGAGGTACGTAAGACCTCGATGCGGCTTGGCGGGGTCGACGGCGGGGTCGCTGCGGAACAGGCCGAACGCGCGATCCGCGAACGCCGCCCGCGACGACCAGGTCTTCTGCCCGCTGATCAGCCAACCGCCGTCCGCGCGGCGCGCGGTGGACCGCAGCGACGCCAGGTCCGAGCCCGACTCCGGCTCGGACCAGGCCTGCGCCCAGATCGTCTCGCCGCTCGCCATCGGCGGAAGGACCCGCGCGCGCTGCTCGTCGGTACCGAAGTCGAAGAGGGTCGGTGCGAGGAGGTTGATGCCGTTCTGCGAGACGCGGCCGGGGCCGCCCGCCGCGAAGTACTCCTCCTCGAAGATCAGCCACTTGACGATGTCGACGCCCTGCCCGCCGAACTCCCCGGGCCAGGAGACCACCGACCAGCGGTCGGCCGCGAGCTCGCCCTCCCAGGCGCGGTGGGCCGCGAAACCCTCCCGGGTCTCCAGCGAGGGCAGCGGCTCAACCGGCACATGCTCGCGGAGCCAGTCGCGCGCCCGCTGCCTGAACTCCCCTTCCCCGGCGGTGAAGTCGAGGTCCATCAGTTGCCCACCTCTTCGGTCGGTGCTCGCTTCGGCTGGTTCTTCCCCGGCGCTCTTCCCTAACAAGTGTTTGGTAGATTACCCTGGCGTTGAGCCAGTCGTCGAGAGCGAGTCGAAAGCTAAGGGGGCCGAGCATGGACGCACCCGCGTACGTGCCGGGGCACGGTCTGCTCGCGGGCCGCACGGCCGTCATCACCGCCGCGGCCGGAGCGGGCATCGGCGGCGCCACCGCCCGACGCTTCCTGGAGGAAGGCGCGCGCATAGTCATCGGCGACGCCCACCCGCGCCGCACGAAGGAGACGGTCGAGGCGCTTGCCGGGGAGTTCGGCGCGGACCGGGTCGACGGGACGCCGTGCGACGTCACGGACGAAGCGCAGGTGCAGGCTCTGTACGACCTGGCCGAGCAGCGCCACGGCGGCCTTGACGTCGTCGTGAACAACGCGGGCCTCGGAGGCACCGCCGAGCTCACCGAGATGACCGACGAACAGTGGGACAGAGTCATCGACGTCACGCTGAACGGCACGTTCCGCTCCACCAGAGCGGCCCTGCGCCGCATGCGGGCCGTCGGCCGGGGCGGCGTGATCGTGAACAACGCCTCGGTGCTCGGCTGGCGCGCCCAGGCGGGTCAGGCGCACTACGCCGCGGCGAAGGCCGGCGTCATGGCCCTCACCCGGTGCGCCGCCGTCGAGGCCGCACCCCATGGGATACGGATCAACGCGGTGTCGCCCAGCCTCGCCATGCACCCGCACCTCGCGAAGGTCACATCGCCGGAGCTCCTCGAAGAACTCACCGCGCGCGAGGCGTTCGGTCGGTATGCCGAACCCTGGGAGATAGCCAACGTCATCGTCTTCCTGGCCAGTGAGTACTCCTCGTACATGACGGGGGAGACGGTCTCGGTCAGCAATCAGCACGCCTAGGCGGAGAATGACCGTGTGTCGAAACCGAAGCAGAGCAGCACGAGCACCAGCCCCACCACCAGCACGAAGAAGGCACCTGCCAAGAAGGCGCCCGCCAAGAACGCTCCGGGCAAGAACGCTCCGGCCAAGAAGGCCGCGGTGAGTCCCTCACCCGAGCGCCGCGGCGAACTTCTCGCCATCGCCGCCGACGTCTTCGCCGAGCAGGGGTACAACGCGACCACGGTCCGCAAGATCGCGGACGCCGCCGGCATGCTCGCCGGCAGCCTCTACTACCACTTCGACTCCAAGGAGTCGATGCTCGAAGAGATCCTCTCCACCTTCCTCACCGAGCTGTGGGACGGGTACGACACCGTGCTCCAGTCGCACCTCGGCCCCCGCGAGACCCTTGAGGCCCTCGTCACCGAGTCCTTCCGGGAGATCGACCGGCACCGCTCCGCCGTCGCCATCTACCAGAAGGAGTCCAGGCACCTGGTCGCGCAGGCGCGCTTCCAGTACCTGACCGACTCGCAGCAGCGCTTCGAGAAGACGTGGCTGACGACGCTGGAGCGCGGAGTCGCGGAGCACGTCTTCCGCGACGACCTGGACATCAGGCTCGCCTACCGCTTCGTGCGCGACACCGTCTGGGTCGCCGCGTCCTGGTACCGCCCCGGGGGCGGCCACAGCCCCGAGGAGATCGCCCGCCAGTACCTGTCGATGGTCCTGGACGGCATCGCCGTACGCACGTAGAGAGAGCGCGTCGTCGTCCCGGCGACCGCACCGACCGAGGAGCACGAGGAGTACGCAGCCATGGCCGAGGCCTACATCGTCGAAGCGGTCCGCACCCCCGTCGGCAGGCGCAAGGGCGGCCTCTCGGCCGTCCACCCCGCCGACCTGGGAGCCCATGTCCTCACCGCACTCGTCGAGCGCACCGGAATCGACCCCGCAGCCGTCGAGGACGTCGTCTTCGGCTGTCTGGACACGGTCGGCCCGCAGGCCGGGGACATCGCCCGCACCTCCTGGCTGGCGGCAGGGCTGCCCGAAGAGGTGCCCGGTGTGACGATCGACCGGCAGTGCGGATCCTCGCAGCAGGCCGTGCACTTCGCGGCGCAGGGCGTCCTGTCCGGCACACAGGACCTCGTCGTCGCGGGCGGCACACAGAACATGTCGATGATCCCCATCGCCTTCGCCTCCCGGCAGGCCGCCGAACCGCTGGGCCTCACCGAAGGTCCGTACGCGGGCAGCGAGGGCTGGCACGCCCGCTACGGGGACCGACCCGTCAACCAGTTCCACGGCGCCCAGCTCATCGCCGAGAAGTGGGGCATAACCCGCCGTGACATGGAGGAGTTCGCGCTCCGCTCGCATCAGCGGGCCGTCCGCGCGATCGACGAAGGCCGCTTCGACCGCGAACTCGCCGCCTTCGGAGACGTGACCGCCGACGAGGGCCCGCGCCGCGACACGACCCTGGAGAAGATGGCGGGCCTCAAGCCCGTCCTGGACGAGGGCACCATCACCGCCGCCTGCTCCTCGCAGGTCTCGGACGGCGCCGCCGCGATGCTCGTCGCGAGTGAACGGGCCGTGCGGGAGCACGGGTTGACGCCCCGCGCCCGCATCCACCACCTCTCGGTGCGCGGCGAGGACCCGATCAGGATGCTGTCCGCGCCGATCCCCGCCACCGCGTACGCCCTCAAGAAGACCGGCATGAGCATCGGGGACATCGACCTCGTCGAGATCAACGAAGCCTTCGCGCCGGTCGTTCTCGCCTGGCTGAAGGAGACCGGGGCCGATCCGCAGAAGGTCAACGTCAACGGCGGCGCGATAGCCCTCGGTCATCCCCTCGGGGCGACCGGCGTCAAACTGATGACGACGCTCCTTCACGAACTGGAGCGCACAGGAGGCCGGTTCGGACTCCAGACCATGTGCGAAGGCGGCGGCCAGGCGAACGTGACCATCATCGAACGCCTCTGAGAGCGTCCCCCGACCGCGTCCGGATCCGGGCTCGCCCCTCACACCTTGCGGGAGTTGCTGCCCGGACACCGCACCGTGAGGCCCTCTCCCCAGCTAGTCTCGATGGTTGTACGTCGATTGAGCGACCTCGGGAGGTAGCGCGATGACACAGGGACGGCCCGGAGGTGGCACCTGGGCCCCGCTGTGGGAGCGCGATGCGGAACTGACCGCGGTCGCGGAGGCCGTCGACGAGCTGTGCTCCGACGCGACCACGGCGGGCGGTCTGCTCGTCTTCCAGGGCGAGGCCGGCATCGGCAAGACAGCGCTCCTCTCCGAGGTGCGGCGCATCGCGGAGGGGCGGGCCACGGTGTGGTCCGCGCGGGGCGGCGAGACCGTCACCTCCGTTCCCTTCAACGTCGTACGACAGCTGTTGCAGTCGGCTCTCGTCGACCTCTCGCCCGAAGAGGCCCGGGAGTATCTCGGCGACTGGTATCCGATCGCGGGACCCGCGCTCGGCATAGCCGAGCCGGGTGGCAGGCAGGCCGACCCGCAGGGCGTGTGCGACGGCCTGGTCGAGGCGGTCGTGCGCCTTTCGGGGGTGCACTGGCCGCTCGTCCTGCTCATCGACGACGCGCACTGGGCCGACCAGGAGACCCTGCACTGGCTGGCCGCGTTCGCCCAGCGCCTGCACGAACTGCCGGTCCTCGTCGTGGTCGCCCACCGCCCTGACGAAGTCGCGGGCGACAGCGCGCGCCACCTCGCGGCGGTCGGCGCCGCGGCCCGCCCCTCGCCCCCGCTGCGCGCGCTCACCCCGGATGCGGCGGCCGGGCTCACCCGCGCCACCCTCGGCGAGCACGCGGACGCCCCGTTCTGCCGCGAGGTGTGGGCGGTCACCGGCGGCAACCCGTACGAATCCGTGGAACTGCTCGCCAAGGTCCAGGACAGCGAGCTTGAGCCGGTGGAGAGCTCCGCCGCCGAACTGCGCGCCCTGAACCGCTCGGCGCGCGGTCGTGGCCTGGTCGCCCGCCTCGAAGGACTCGGCACGGACGTCACGCGGTTCGCGTGGGCCGCGGGGATCCTCGGCACCGCCATCTCGCTCGACCTCGCCGCCTCGCTCGCCGGGATGCAGCGCGCGAAGGCCGAGCGGTGCGCGGAGCGGCTGTGCGCCGCGCGCATCCTGCTCGGCGGCGAAGAGGGCCTGGAGTTCGTCCATCCGCTGATCGCCACCACCGTCTACCGCTCGATCCCGCCCGCCACCCGCACCGCGATGCACGGCCAGGCCGCCTGGGCCGTCACGCTGTCCGGGCGAGGCGCGGCAGCCGCGTCCCGGCACCTCCTGGAGGTCCACCCGGACGACGACCCCGAACTGGTCGAGCAATTGCGGGAAGCGGCGGCCGAACACCTCGCCGTCGGCGCGCCGGACGCGGCCCGCCGCTGCCTCGAACGCGCGCTGCGGGAACCGCCGCGGCCCGAGATCCTCGGGCGCGTGCTCTACGAACTGGGCTGCGCCACGCTCCTGACCTCGCCCGTCACGACCATCGGCCATCTGCGCGAGGCCATCCACGCGGCGGGGCTCGACCGCAAACTGAGAGTGGACGCCGTCTGCCGCCTCTCCCAGGCCCTCGTGCACAACGACCAGCTGGAGGAAGCCCTGCGTGTCGTGGACGCCGAGGCCGCCCGGCTCGAGCCCGGACCCGACCGGATGCGTCTGCAGGGTGTCCACTACATGTGGGAGGGCATCCACTCGCGCGAGGAGGACGCCACGGGCCGTTCGCGCCGCCTTGCCGTACTCGCCGGGCCGCTGCAGGGGCGCGACAACTCCGAGCGTGCGCTGTTGATCCTGCGTGCCTTCGACGCCATGACCCGCGGGGAGAACGCCGAGGAGATCGTCGAGCTCTGCGACCGCGTCCTCGTCAACGGCCGCCTCGCGCCCGGGCTCGGCTGGACCGACACGGAGTGGGGCTTCGAGCTCCTGACGATGCTGGGCGGCTCGTACATCTTCACCGACCGCCTCGACCGCGCCGAGAGCGTTTTCGCCGAGGGGGTCCGCGCCTACGAGGCCGCGGGCTGGAGCGGCGGCCATCTGGCCGTCGCCAAGGCCTGGCTGGGTCTTGTGTACCGCAGGCGCGGACGTCTGGTCGAGGCGGAGGCCGAGCTGCGGGAGAGCCTGCGCCTGTCCGACCGGGTGGGCACCGGGCTTCCGATGCACTGGGACGCCGCGTGCAAGCTCATCGAAACGCTGCTCGCCCGCGGCAAGATCGACGAGGCCCAGGAGATCGCCGACCACTACGGCATCGCGCCGCCCTTCCCCTCCACGATCTTCCTGCCCGACATCCACTCCGTGCTCGGCCGTCTCCTCATCGCCACGGGGCGACGGTCGGAGGGCCTGGGAGAGCTGGAGGTGGCGGCGAAGACCGCGCACGAACGCGGCCGCTACAACACGATCGTCGCCCCCTGGGCGAACGACCTCGCCCGCGCACTCGCCGAGAAGGACCCGCGACGGGCCGCCGAACTGGTCAAGGACGTACGGATCCAGGCGGAGCTCTTCGGCACGGAGACGGCGATCGGCGAGGCGCTGCGGTGCGCGGCGTCCCTGGAGACCGGCCAGCGCGCGGTCGCGCTGTACGCACGGGCCGTCGCCTGCCTTGAGGCGTCGCCGTGCGCCTATGAACACGCCGTCGCCCGGGTCGAGTACGGCATCGCGGCGGGGTCCGTGAACGAGCTGGCGCGGGGCTTGGCCCTGGCCGAGTCCTGCGGAGCGGACGGACTCGTCGCCCGGGCGCGGCAGTCCTTGGCGGTGGCCAGGGTGTGAGACGGGGGTGAGACAGGGGGGGTGAGACGGGGATGTGAGCGGTTCAGCCCGCCCGGCGATCAAGGCGCGGGCCAGGGGCGGAGCCCCGGGTCGCGGCGGGGGCGGGGGGCAGGGTCCAGGGTCAGGGGGAGTGGTGAGGAGGGGAGTCGCTCCACCGCCTCAGCCGCTTCCGCCATCACCGCTGAGGCCAGTTCCTCGCGCGACGGCAGATCTTCGGTTGCCGGGGAGGGGAGGGGCAGCGGAGGGGAGTTGC
>NZ_JBVIHP010000009.1:284622-294928 GCF_055570235.1 Streptomyces sp. NPDC031274
TGCTCCGCCGCGTCAGCTGTCTCCGCCATCACCGCTGAGGCCAGTTCCTCGCGCGACGGCAGATCTTCGACTGTCGGGGAGGGGAGGGGCAGCGGAGGGGAGTTGCTCCGCCGCGTCAGCTGTCTCCGCCATCACCGCTGAGGCCAGTTCCTCGCGCGACGGCAGATCTTCGACTGTCGGGGAGGGGAGGGGCAGCGGAGGAGAGTCGCTCCACCGTCTCAGCCGCTTCCGCCATCACCGCTGAGATCAGCTCCTCGCACGACGGCAGATCCTCGATGACCCCCGCGACCTGCCCGGAAGCCATCACCCCCGCCTCCGGCATCCCGTCCACCATCGCCGACTTCAGCATCATCGGCGTGTTCGCGGCAAGGAGGACCTGACTCCATGTCATCCCCTTCCCGTGGCGCATCGCGAGCCCGTCCCTGACCATCTCGCCCCAGCCCATCCCGGACATCTTCCGGAACGCGGCGGCGTGCCGGACGGCCCGTGCGAGGGACGCCGCCCGCCCCGACTTCTCCAGCGAAGCGACAAGATCCGTGCGCAGCATCCGATGCGGAAGAGCGTCCACCCGCGTGGTCACCGTGACGTCCTTGACCGACGCGGCCAGATAGCGCGCCTTGACCGCGTCCGGCACCGTCGAGTCCGACGTCAGCAGGAAGCGCGTGCCCATCGCGACCCCGGCGGCGCCATAGGCGAGCGCGGCGACGAGACCCCGCCCGTCGAAGAAGCCGCCCGCCGCGATCACCGGAATGTCCACCGCGTCCACTACCTGCGGCAACAGCACGGTCGTCGCCACCTCACCCGTGTGCCCGCCGCCCTCGCCACCCTGGACGACGACAGCGTCCGCGCCCCATGCCGCGACCTTCTCGGCGTGCCGACGCGCGCCGATGGACGGGATGACGACCACCCCGGCGTCCTTCAGCTCCGCGATCAGCTCCTTCGAGGGGGCGAGCGCGAAGGACGCGACGCGCACTCCTTCGTCGATGATGACCCGGACCCGGTCCCGCGCGTCGCCCGCGTCGGCGCGGAGGTTGACCCCGAAGGGCGCGTCCGTACGGGACGTGACCTCGCGCACGGCGGAACGCAGCTGGTCGACGGTCATCGTCGCGGAGGCCAGGATGCCCAGGGCGCCCGCGTTCGCCGTCGCGGAGACCAGTCGGGGGCCCGCCACCCAGCCCATGCCGGTCTGCACGATGGGATATCGGACGCCGACCAGCCTGGTCAGCGCCGTCTCCATGCTCGCGGGGGCCGAGCTCGCCGGGGCCGCCGTCACGAGCGCACCTCGCGTTCGCGCAGACCGCGCGGGTCCACCACTTCCCGGATCAGCCGCAGTTCCTCGGCGGTCGGCTCGCGGGTGTACGGCACGTCGTCCGCCGTGGCCAGCGTGAAGCCCGTCGACTCGCGCACCTGCTCGATGGTGACACCCGGATGCAGGGACACCAGACGCATCGCGTGGTCCGCCGCCCCGAAGTCGAAGACGCCGAGGTCCGACACGACCCGGCGCAGGTCGTGGAAGCGGGTGGCGGAAGGGCCGGCCGCCGCCGCGCTGTCGTACCCGACGCCGCTGATCATGTCGACCTTCTCGACGAAGACGCGCGCCGAGTGCCGGGGGATCCAGTAACTCACGGGGTTGTTCAGGGTGTTGACCGGTGCCCCGCGCACGCCGAGCAGCTGGCGCTTCGGCCGCTCCCAGTCGCCGATGCAGGAGATGTTCTGGTTGCCGAAGCGGTCGATCTGGCTCGCGCCCATCATCACGTGACGCCTGCCGCCCATGACCATCGTCAGGTGTCGGCGGTACGGCAGCCAGCCCTCCGTCACCGCCGACGGCGCCCCCACGGCAGGCACATCGCCGATCAACAGAGCCTCCCCGTCCGTGAGCAGCAGGTCGGGCGAGAACGTCAGCTTGGCGAGGCGGGCGGCGATCGCCGGGACCGTGCCCATCGGGGACGCGAGGATCTCACCGGCGTCCCGCCAGGCCTCGGCACAGGCGATCACGCAGTACTCGGCACGGGTGACGGCGGTCGCGGCGGTCGCCTCGGGCGCGGAGGTCGTCGCCGTCGGGTCGGTCTGCGTCATCGCTGCTCCTCGTGCCAGGTCCGGACGGCCGATTGGTAGTCCTGCTCGGTGCCGGTCAGGAAGCGGTCCTCGAACTTCTTCCAGGTGTCCGGGTCGCTCGCGGCGGTGGCGTATGCCTTCTGGAAGGGCTCGTCGCGGTCGTAGTCCGGCACGCACGAGGTGAAGTGCGCGCCCTTGGGCGTCTGGGTCACGCCCGTCACCGCGTGCCGGGAGATCAGCATCGTCTGCGGCGCCGTCCGCCCGGTGAGCTCGCTCGCATCGACGATCCGCTCGCACGACACGTACGCCGTGTCGGCCGCCTCGCAGAACAAGTCGTCGAAGTACGGATCCGGGCCCAGGTACTGGGCGTTGCCCAGGCGGTCGGCGCGATTCAGATGGACAAGTGCCGCGTCCATCCGCAGGGCGGGGACGGCCACGAGCTCCTCCCCGTCCTCGTACGGCGAAGTGACCGTACGCAGCTGGGGGTTGACCCGTAGGACGTCCGAGCCGAGGCCCGCGCGGATCGGCAGGAACGGCAGCCGCTGGGCGCCGGCCGTCAGGCCCTGCATGAACATCGCCTCGTCCAGCTCGACGAGTTCGAAGGCGCCGCGTTCGCGCGCCGCGCGGAAGTGCGGCTCCAGGGGGATCGAGTCGAGTGTCGTGAACGCCGTGACCAGCTTGCGGATCTTCCCGGCCGCGGCGAGCAGGCCGATGTCCGGGCCGCCGTACGAGAGGACGGTGAGGTCCGTGACCCCGGACCGCAGTAGGGCCCGCACCAGGGCCATGGGTTTGCGGCGCGAACCCCAGCCGCCGATGCCGAGCGTCATCCCGCTCCGCAGCCGCCCCACGATCTCGTCGGGCGTCATGGTCTTGTCCGTCATGCCCTGCCCTTCTCTGCCTTCTCTTCCTGCTTTTCCTTCTTTTCCTTGCCGGATTCCCGCCCGAAGTCCTCGCGGACGCGGTCGGCCAGACCGCTCAGGTTCGCCTCGAAGGTGAAGCCCTGCTCGAAGCGGTAGCTGCGGTGCACGTCGACGGGGTCGATGCCGTTGATCGCCGCCTTGGCGAACCGCAGCAGCGTGCCGTCCTTCTGGGCTATCTCGCGCGCCAACTCAAGTGCCGCGGCGTGCAGTTCCGCCCGCGGTACGACCCGCCAAACGGAGCCGTGCGCGTGCAGTTCGGCCGCGGTGGCCGTGCGCGAGGTGTAGTACAGGGCGCGCATCAGGTGCTGGGGCACCAGGCGGGCGAGATGTGTCGCCGCGCCGAGGGCGCCACGGTCCAGCTCGGGAAGGCCGAACGTCGCGTCCTCGCTGGCCACGATCGCGTCCGCGTTCCCCACGAGGCCGATGCCGCCGCCCAGACAGAAGCCGTGCACCGCGGCCACGACCGGCACCTCGCATTCGTACACCGCCGAAAACGCTTCGTAGCACCCGCGGTTCGCGCCTATCAGCGCGCTGTGGCCGCTGTCGCGCTGCATCTCCTTGATGTCCACGCCCGCGTTGAACCCGCGGCCCTCGGCGGCCAGGACGACGCAGCGCGTCCCGGGATCGCGGCCCGCCTCGCGCACCGCGGCCGCCAGGTCGTACCACCCCTGCACGGGCAGGGCGTTGACGGGCGGGAAGTCGACGGTGACGACAGCCACGCCTTCGTCCGGTGTGGAGGTGGAGACAGACATCAGAGGATCCGCTACCTTTCAACCAGGCCCTTCAACCAAACATTTGTTAGTTAGAAAGGTAGCAGCGATGACTGACACCCGACAGGTGGTCGTCGTCACCGGCGGCACCCGAGGCGTCGGCGCCGGTATCGCCCGCAGCTTCCTCGCCGCCGGTGCGCGGGTCGTCGTCTGCGCCCGCAGACCGCCGGAGCACCCGGTCGAAGCGGCGGGCGTCGCCGCCGAGTTCCGGCCTCTCGACCTGCGCGACGCGGAGGCGGCGCACAGGTTCTTCGCCGAAGTCGCCGCCGATCACGGGCGGGTGGACGCACTGGTGAACAACGCGGGCGGCACGCCCTTCGGACTGCTCGCCGAGTCCGCCCCCGCCCGCCAGGCCAAGATCGTCGAACTCAACCTGCTGGCCCCGCTGTACGTGTCCCTGGCGGCGTACGAGGTGATGCGCGGCCGCGATCTCGGTGACGGTGACGGTGACGGTGACGGTGGCGTTGACGGTGCGGCCAGCATCACCATGATCGGGAGCGTGAGCGGCTCCCGACCCTCACCCGGCACCGGTCCCTACGGAGCGGCCAAGGCGGGCCTGGAGAACCTCGCACGCACGATGGCCGTCGAATGGGCCCCGAAGGTGCGCGTGAACACCGTCGTGCTCGGCCTCGCCCGCACCGAGAGCGCCCATCTGCACTACGGCGACGAGGACGGCATCGCGGAGGTCGCCCGCACCGTCCCGCTGGGCCGCCTCGCCGATCCTTCGGACGTCGGGGACGCGTGCGTCTTCCTCGCTTCCGACAGCGCTCGCTACATCAGCGGTGCCGCGCTGCACCTGCACGGGGGCGGCGAACGCCCCGCGTTCCTCGACGCCGCGTCCGTCAACCACTGAACGTATCGGAGGAGTTCCGTATGACCGAGGAGTCCCGCACGACCTCAGCCGAAAAGCCGGGCACGGGCAGCACGGGCAGCACGGGCATCTGCGCGGGCCGCGTCGTGATCGTCACGGGCGCGGGCCGCGGCCTCGGCCGTGCGCACGCGTGCGCGTACGCCGCCGAGGGCGCCAAGGTCGTCGTCAACGACCTCGGCGTGGGGCCCGACGGTTCCGGATCCTCCGGTGGACCCGCGCACGACGTCGTCGAGGAGATCCGCGCCGCGGGCGGTGAGGCCGTCGCGCACGGCGGCGACATCGCCACGTCGGAGGGCGCCGCGTCCCTGGTGCGGACCGCGCTCGACGCCTACGGAGGTCTCGACACCCTGGTCAACAACGCGGGGTTCCTGCGGGACCGGATGCTGGTCAACCTCGACGAGGACGACTGGGACGCGGTGATGCGCGTACATCTGAAGGGGCACTTCCTGCCGCTGAAGCACGCGGCCGCGTACTGGCGCGGCGAGGCGAAAGCGGGGCGCGCGCGGCACGCGTGCGTGGTCAACACCAGCTCCGGTGCGGGCCTTCTGGGAAGCGTCGGGCAGGGGAACTACAGCGCCGCCAAGGCAGGGATTCTCGGGCTCACCATGGTCGCCTCCGCCGAATTCGCCGCCTACGGAGTGCGCGTCAACGCGATCGCGCCCGCCGCGCGGACGCGGATGACGGAGCAGACCTTCGAGCGGACCATGGCCGCGCCCGAGGACGGCGGCTTCGACGCGATGGCTCCGGAGAACGTGTCACCGGTCGTGGTGTGGCTCGGCTCCGAGGCCTCCGCCGGTGTCACGGGCCGAGTCTTCGAGGCCGAAGCGGGGCGCGTCACCGTCATGGAGGGTTGGCGGCCGGGGCCGACGGCCGACAAGGGCGCCCGCTGGACCCCGGCTCAGGCAGGCGACACGGCGCTGAAACTGCTCGCCGAAGCGGAGGTGCCACAGCCGGTGTACGGGGCGAGGTAGGGCGGCGGAGCACCGCCGGACGGGCTGCACCGGAGCCGGTCCGGCGGTACCGACGGTGGACCGCGGACGAAGGTCAGGCCCCGGACGAGGGTCAGGCCCCGGACGCCACCCGCACCGGATCCGTGCCCTGCGCGCTGTGCCGCTCCGCCCAGCTCTCTAGGGACGTGTGGCACGCGTGGTCCAGGTGCCGCAGCTCCGTGAGATCGAGCTCGATCGGGCGGTCCTGGGGCAGTGCCTCGAGTGCGTCGAGGAGCTTGGGGAGACACAGGAACGTGGCGTGCCCCGACAGGTGGACGCGGAGGGGGCCCGCACCCTTGTCGACGACCTCCACGTCCACGTGCGGCGTCTCCCAGGCGATCTTTATGACGGCGAGGGCGAGGCCGATCAGGACCCCCTCGAACATGTTCACCGAAACGATCGCCACGGCCGTCACGACCAGGACGACGGCCTCACCGCGGTGCTCGCGCCAGAGCTCGGCCAACTGCCGTACGGGGATCAGTTTGCAGCCCGCGTGCACGAGGACACCCGCGAGGGCCGCGACCGGGATGAGGGCGAGCGTGGCGGGCAGCAGCGCCGAGAAGAGGAGCAGCCAGAAACCGTGCAGGACGCGGGACGCCTTCGTCCGGGCGCCCGCCTGCACGTTGGCCGAGCTGCGAACGATGACGGCGGTCATCGGCAGGGCGCCGAGCAGCCCGCACACGGTGTTGCCCGCGCCCTGCGCCATCAGTTCCTTGTCGTACGACGTGCGCGGACCGTCGTGCAGACGGTCCACAGCGGCCGCGCTGAACAGGCTCTCCGCCGAGGCGATCAGGGCGAACGCGAGGACGGTACCGACGGCGCCGACACTCAGCAGACCCCCGAACGCGGCGGTGTCGGGCATCTGCACCGCGTCGAGGAGCCCCTGCACCTCGACGGTGGCCACCGGCAGCGAGAAGAGCAGCGAAACACCCGTGGCGAGCGCCACGGCGGCCAGCGGCGCGGGCACCACACGGAGCTTCGCGGGGAGCCTGCGCCAGAACACGAGCACGGCGATGGTGCCCGCGCCGAGCCCGAACGCGGTCAGCGCGCGTTCAGAACCGAACATCCCGGTGAGCATGCCCGGCAGCCCGGTGATCTTGCCGAGGCCGCTCGCGGGGGCTTCGCGGTCCGCCATGGAGTACAACTGTCCGGCGATCAGGACGAGTCCGATCCCGGCGAGCATGCCCTCGACGACGGACACGGAGATGGCCCGGAAGAAGCGGCCGAGCCGGAGGGCGCCCATGGCCAGCTGGAGGATCCCGGCGGCGAGCACGAGGGCGCCGAGCGCCGCGAGGCCGTACTCGCGCACGGCTTCGTGGACGAGGACGGTGAGACCCGCGGCGGGACCACTGACCTGGAGGCTGCTGCCGGGCAGCAGACCGGTGACGAGGCCGCCGACGATGCCGGTGATCAGACCGAGTTCGGCGGGTACTCCGGAGGCGACGGCCACGCCCAGGCACAGGGGCAGGGCGACGAGGAAGACGACTACGGAGGCGGCGACGTCGTGCCGCGCGCCGTTCGACGCTGTGAACACGGAACGGGCGCGGTCGCGTACGGAGGCAGGGGAAAGCTGCATGTCGGTTGACTCCTGAGCGCCGTGGGGGTGGCGCATCGGTGTGAAGTGGACCGGTGTTCGGGTCCGGCCGACGGGCGCGTCAGACAGGAGGGCCTGGCGGCATGGTCGTACCGGAGAGGCCGATCAGCAGCGGAAGACCTGGAGGAGAAGAGCCGTTGGTTCGCGGCCCGCGGGTCTCGTCCCGTGGTGGGCGACGGCGACGGGACAGTGCGCGGGCGTGCTGTCGTCCGCAGTCGTGACGGTGCGGGCGTGGAGTCGCGGAGCCGTATCGGCGACGAGGCCGCGGCAGTGCGACCGGCCGCGGGTCCGGAAGCGCTCGGAGGTCTGCTCCGGGTGGGTGTCGTCGCCGCACTGCGCGTACGGAGCCGTGGCCGGTTGCGTACGGAATTCCGCGCTGGAAACGGGTTCGTTGATCCCGTGTGCGAAGAACTGGACGATCACCAGGAGCACGGCGACCAGCGCCGCGAGCAGCACGGCGACCAGCACGGCGGGCGGCGCCGCGGGCAGCGTCCGCCTGCGTGCTCCGGATCCCGTCACGGTGGCAAAGTCCTCACGTGGCCGCGTAACTCGCATGGTCACCAAGCAACTTAACCCGCCGGATATGTCATTTGGGTGACCGGGTGGTGACTTGGCGCGATAACCACCCCTCGGTCGGACGTGTGTGGCGCGTTTGCACGGGCGGGGCGTCTGGCCTCGCCCGGTGCGGGTCGGAGGGTCGGCGAGTCGGCGAGTCGGCGCACGTGCCAGCCGCACGGAGACACCGGGTTCGTCGTGGGTGCGCCCGTATTGAGCCACCCGAAACCCACCCGAAACCACCCCGCCGCGCAGCCCACCTACACTCCGGCCCATGGCGCGGATCCTGCCCTTCCAGCCCAGGCGGCTTCCCACCGGCGAAGAGAGAGGGGTCGCCCTGCGATTCCGTACCGTGCACGGATACCGGCGCGCGTACCGCGTCGCGGGGGAAGGGCCGGCGCTCCTGCTGATCCACGGCATCGGCGACTCATCGGCGACCTGGTCCCGGCTCATCCCCGAACTGGCCCGCAATCACACGGTCATCGCGCCCGACCTGCTCGGTCACGGCGCGTCCGAGAAGCCGAGAGCCGACTACTCGGTGGCCGCGTACGCCAACGGAGTCCGGGATCTGCTCGGCGTGCTCGGTGTCGAGCGGGTCACCCTCGTCGGGCACTCGTTCGGCGGCGGCGTCGCCATGCAGTTCGCCTACCAGTTCCCCGAGCGCGTCGACCGGCTCGTCCTCGTCAGCACGGGCGGCGTCGGTCCGCAGGTCACTCCCGTGCTGCGGGGCGTCTCGCTGCCGGGCGCCGCGCTGTTCCTCTCCCTGCTCGGACTGCCGGGCGCCGACCTGCCGGTGCGGGCGGTCGTCGCCCTGCTCCGGCTGCTCGACACCGGTCTGGGGCAGGACGCGCCCGAGCTGATGGGCCTGGTCGACGCGCTCCCGGACGTGTGGGCGCGGGCCGCGTTCATCCGCACGCTGCGGTCCGTCGTCGACTGGCGCGGCCAGGTGGTCACCATGCTGGACCGTTGCTACCTCGCCCAGGGCATGCCCACGCTCCTCGTCTGGGGCGACCGGGACAGCGTCGTGCCGGTCGACCACGCGTTCACCGCGCACGAGGCGATGCCCGACAGCCGCCTCGAAATCTTCCCGGGGGCCGGGCACTTCCCCTTCCACGCCGATCCCGCGCGCTTCCTCGCGCTCGTCGAGGAGTTCATCGGGTCGACGGAACCGGCCAATTGGAGCATCGAGCAGTGGTGGCGCCTGCTGCGGGCGGGGCGGCCGGGCGACGACGCCTACGTCGACGAGATGGAACGGCGGTATCGCGAGGCGAGCGAGCGGAGCGCCACCTGAGGCTTCATCAGGAAGCCTCAGGCTTCAAGATGCCTGTCGCGCTCACCAGATCCCTGACGTGCTCGCCCCAGACCCCTGACGCGCTCGCCAGACGGCTGACGTGCTCGTCAGATGCCTGACGCGCTCGCCCGACGGGCTAACGCGCCCGCCAGACCGTCATGTCCGCGCTCAAGAAACTGAACCCGCCCTTCGGCAGTGCGGTCGACTTCACCAGGACCACGAGCAGGGCGATGTCTCCGGAGGGGTTCTTCACGCAGATCTCGCTGCCGGCCGCCACGGCGGCCAGCGGGAGGTCGTGACTGTCGGCGCCCTTGAGGGCGGTACGGCACGAACCGAGGGTGGCTCCCGGCTTGCCGTACAGCGGGGTGATCAGGCTCTTGTCGCTCTCCAGCGAGCAGCTGTTCCCCGCGCAGACGAAGCGGATGTCCCCCTTGCGGTCCTTGCGGTCGACCGGCTCCCTGAGGCTCACGGAGTTCTTCTCGTCGAACCATTCCTGGGGGTACGCGACGGCTCGCGGCCGCGTGGACCCGGTCGGGGAGGAGTCGGAGGAGTCCGATGAGTCCTCGGAGCCCGAGGAGGGGAGCGACCCGTCCGCCGCCCGGTCATTCTTGTCGCCGGATCCCGAGTTCTCACCGGCCGCCGAGTTCTCACCCTCGCGCGCGGATCCCCCGGACGCCGCTCCTCCGGACGCCGACGACCGGTCGGGCGCCTGCGAACCGGACTCCGAGGACGTGCCTTTGCCGCGGAGCGCGTCCGTCGCGTCCATCACCGTCCACGTCACACCGGTGAGCAGCAGCGCCCCCGCCGTCACGCCGGCTGTGATGAACGCGTTGCGTCTTCGGCGGGCCCGCAGTCTGTCCGGCT
Organism: Streptomyces sp. NPDC031274; assembly: GCF_055570235.1. NCBI lineage: Bacteria > Bacillati > Actinomycetota > Actinomycetes > Kitasatosporales > Streptomycetaceae > Streptomyces > Streptomyces sp. NPDC031274. The sequence continues at coordinate 294,532 of NZ_JBVIHP010000009.1, forward strand.
CCGAGGGCACCGTCTGCTGCGGCGGCGCGAACAACGGCTGCGTGTACACGGGCGCAGGGTGCACCCGGGTCGGGTGGGGAACCGGGGCCGGAACGCTCACCTCCGGCCCGGTGATCTCCCGCCACACGGCAGGCCCCGCTCCGGCGGCGGCATCCCCGCCGAGACGCTGCCTGCACCAGTCGACGATCTCCGCCAGGGTCGCCCGCTCCGCCGGATCGGCGGCCAGGCAACGGGCGAACAGCGGACGCAACTGCGCGGGCAGCAGGGAGAGATCGGGCTCCGAGTGCACGATCCGGTACAGCACGCTGACCGAGGGCCCGTCCCCGTACAGCGGCTCGCCCAGTGCCGCGAACGCCGCTGTCTGGCCGAGCGCGAAGACGTCGGTGGCCGCCGTGAC
>NZ_JBVIHP010000010.1:0-57255 GCF_055570235.1 Streptomyces sp. NPDC031274
CGAGCCGACGTCCTCTTCGCGATGCTCCGCGACGGCACCTTCTACGAAGCCCAACCCGCCCCAACCCCTTGACCAAAGTCATAGGGGCACCCCCCGGCACTTGCCGTGACTCCGCGGGGCTAGCGCGACTCCGCGGAACTGAGGTGTGCGCGTGCGGAGCTGTCGGCCTTTCGTCGCAGCACCGCACGCTCCTCCGCGTTGGCTCCGCCCCAGACTCCGAACGCCTGACCGCTGTCGAGAGCCCAGGTGAGGCAGGGCCGGAGCACCGGGCACCGCAAGCAGATCCGCTTGGCGGCCAGCTCCTCGCGCAGCGCAGGTCCCGCCGCGCTGACGGGGAAGAACAACTCGGGGTCCTCGCGCGCGCAGAGCGCGCCGTGTACCCACTCCATCAATGCCTCCCTTCGGGGGTGGAGTTGGCACGGGTGCCCCCGCCACGCGGACGGAAACCGGAGAGTCCCGTGAGAAGGAAGGGGCCGGTGTTGTGCCGGGCTCATCCCTCATCCGTGCCAGATGCCGCTGGTAGTCCCTGGAGCTGGGCGACGATCGCGGCCAGTTGCCGCCGATACGGCTTCGGAATCTCTCCTCCTGCGACGGCGCTGACCAGCTCATCAGCCACGAGGTGCAGCTTGGTGTTCGTGTTCTGGGAGACGGAGACCAGGACGTCCCACGCGTGCTCGGCGCTCAGGCCGAAGGAGGCCATCAGAACTCCGCGCGCCATGTCGATGACGGGCCGCGTCTCCATGGCCCGCCGCAGCTGACAGAGTTCGGCGCTCGGGCACTGCTCGACCCCGCCGTCCGGAGCGATTTCGCTGTCCGGAGCGGCTTCGATGTCCCGCGCGAGCCGCGCGGTAAGTGCACGTTCTGTCATGGCGGCAGCTCCGTAGCATCCGTGCGTCGTCACCTCACTCAGAGTCGGCCCGTCGAGGTTCACCCGTCAAGAGATACCGGAAACGTAGTTCGTCCTTTTGAATGCGCGAATCAGACGCCCTATCTTGGAGCGATGGGTGAAGTACCTGAACCACACAGCGGTTGGACGTTCCTCACCAACCACGCCCGTGTCCTTGCCGCGATCGCCGACGACCCCGCCACCCGCATCCGGGACATCGCCGCTCGCTGTCGGCTCACCGAGCGGGCCGTACAGAAGATCGTCGCTGATCTGGAGGGGGGTGGCTATCTCTCCCATACGCGTCAGGGCCGTTCCAACGCGTATCTCATCGAAGCGGGGACCATCCTGCGCCACCCCGCCGAATCAGGCCTCGCCGTCGCGGAACTCCTCACGCTCCTGGCCCAGCACGACGCCGAGAGCGGCGACGAACCAAGGCGGTAGCGCCGCTCCTGATGCGGATGGCGCCCCCTCTGACCTGCGGCGAACCCGTGCCGCGCGAGCCTGATGGCCGTGCCGGGTGCCGGTTAAGCTGGGGAACATGGCCTACGAGATTCCGGTGACGCAAGCCCGGGCAGAGCTCGCCGATCTGATCAACCGCGTCGTCTACGGCGATGAGCGGGTGGTCGTCACCCGTCACGGCAAGCCACTTGTGGCCCTTGTCTCCGCCGCCGACCTGGAGCGACTCGAGCAGTTGCCCAAGGCCGACGCCGACGGGGAGCAGGTGGTCAGCTCCGTCTCGTCGCTGCGCCCGACCTCCGCCCCGTCGTCCGGCGCGGGGGAGCGGCAGCGCTTCGGCATCGCCGCCGAACACCGGGGCCCCAACGCGACCTAGCCGTATGGATGTTGAGAACGTCAGCCGTTGAGAACGTCAGCCGTCGAGAACATCGGCTGCTGAGAACGTCAGCGGCTTCTGTGCGAGGAGCGGGGCCGATCGGGGCTCGTCGGCTCGATGCAGCGGGACTGGACGTGCTCGTAGATCATCGTGGTCTGTACGTCGGCGACTTCGCGGCGTTCGGTGAGACGGTCGATGACGAAGGCGTACACGCTGTCGACGTCCGGGACGGCGATGTGGATGAGGAAGTCGTGAGCGCCGGAGGTGACGAACAGGCCGATCACCTCGGGCAGTCGGGCGGCCCACTCGCGGAATCCCTCGATGACCGGGCGGGCCGGCGGCCGGATCCGCACCGAGATGAGCGCCTGGACGGGGCGGCCGGCGGCGTCGAGGTCAAGGGCCGCGTGGTAGCCGGTGATGACGCCGCGCTCGCGGAGCAGCCTGACGCGTTCCAGTGAGGTCGAGGGGGAGACCCCGGTCCTGGCCGCCAGCTCGCGGTTGGTCTGCCGTGCATCGTTCTGCAGTTCCCGCAGCAGGGCCCTGTCGAGTGCATCAAGTTCCATGAAATCCACTGTATGTCGGACGAAGTTCGGCAAGCGGAGGTGCTTGCCGGATTCCTGCCTAGTCTCGCCGCCATGGATACACGGAAGAACGGCCCGGCCTTCGGTGCGGGTCTTGTGCTTGCGGCGGCGGTGCTGTGGGGCACGGTCGGCCCTGCTCAGGTCCTGGCGGACGATCCCATGGAGCCGGCGGCCCTCGGCGGCTGGCGGCTGGTCGTGGGCGGGCTGATCCTCGGGGCGCTCACCGCGTGCCGCCCGAGGAAGCTCCGGGTTCTAGCCGAGGGCACAGTCCTGCGCCCGCTGCTGGTCTGCGCGGTCTCGACGGGCGTCTACCAGGCGGCCTTCCTCTCCTCGGTGTCGCGGACCGGGGCGGCTCTGGCCACGGTGATCGCCCTGGGCGCCGCGCCCGCGGTGACCGGCGTGTGCGCCCGGCTGGTCGTCGGTGAGCGGATGGGCGCCGGCTGGATGACCGGCACCGTCGCGGCCGTCGCAGGCTGCGCCCTGTTGCTGGCGCCGGGCAGCGGAGGCCGTGTGGATCTGCTCGGCCTGCTCCTGGCGGTGGCCGCGGGTGCCTGCTACGGCCTGTACACCGTCTTCGCGAAGCAGATGGCCGCCGCCAGCCGCGCCGCCGATCTGCCCACGCTCTCCGCGCTCTCCCTGCTCCTCGGCTCGCTCCCTCTGCTGCCCTGGATGATCACCGACACCACCCCGCTGCGCGACGGCTCCACCCTCGCCCTGATCGGCTGGCTCGGCGTGGCCACCACGGCTGCCGCTTACTGGCTGTTCACCGCGGGTCTCGTCAGGGTGCGGGCGACCGTGGCCGGGACGCTCAGCCTCGCCGAGCCCCTGGCCGCGGCCCTGATCGGCGTGCTGCTCCTCCACGAGCACCTTCCTCCGCCGGCGTGGGCCGGTTGCGCACTGATCCTCGCCGGAATGATCACCACCTGCCTGCCCGCGCTGCCGCGCGGTCGCTCCGCCACACGAGCGACGGAGTTTCCGCCCGATCGCCGCACCACGTGCGCCGGAGCCTCCGCGAGCGTCTCTAAGGCCGAACTAAATGCGGATTCAGCGCCGCGACCCAGTACATATGCCTAGCATTCCCGGATCTGACCGCATGAGTAAAGAGGATTGCCATGTCTGTGATGAACGCACCGAGCACGGCGACAGTGGACTTCGCGCCGGAAACGGTGGGCTTCGCGCCGGAAGAGGTGGACTTCAGTCTTTCCACCCGCAAGGCCCGGCTGAAGTGGGTCGTGGTCGTCAACGCCGACCTGCCTCCCGGCCGGGCCGCCAACGCCGCCATCTGCGCCGCCGCCCCCACGGTGACCGCTGTCCCCGGCCTCCTTGGCACCGACGCCACCGATGAGGAAGGCACCATCCACCCGGGCCTGCCCTGGGCGGGCTGCTCGGTGCTCGTCGCCGACTCCGCCACGCTGCGCACCATCCGCGCCAAGGCGGCCTCCCGCACCGACACCTTCATGGCCGACGTGCCCGCCGCCGCCCAGAGCACCCGCGTCTACAGCGACTTCATCGCGGCCGTGGGCGAGACCCGGACCGAGGACATGGACTACTGCGCGGTCAGCATCGTCGGCCCCCGCAACCCGGTCGACAAGATGGTCGGCAAGCTCCCCCTCATGCCCTGAAGGGACCGGCTTTCGGCGCGCCTTGGAAAGTTCTGGAAAATAGCTGTGGGCCGCTGTCGATCCGGCAACGTCCCGTTCGACGTCATGGTGTGTGGCGCCCCGCCGCACGATGACGCGACAGGACCTGACGAGGGAACACGTGGATCAACTGCTGAGAGTCATGAACTTCAACGTTTCGGCTGACGGCATCGGTGCCGGTGAGCACCAGAGGCTCGACCTGCCGTTCGGCCTCGATCATCCCGAGAGGCTGTTCGCCTGGGCCGGAGCCACAGCGAGCTGGCCCATGCGCACGGATTCCGGAGGAAGCCGCGGCCTCGACGACTACTTCACGCGAGACTTCGCACGCAACATCGGCGCCGAGATCATGGGCCGCAACAAGTTCGGACCCCAGCGCGGGCCCTGGCCGGACCACGAGTGGCAGGGCTGGTGGGGGGAGGAGCCCCCGTTCCACACGCCGGTGTTCGTCATGACCCACCACAAGCGTCCGTCGGTCACGCTCTCCGACACCACGTTCCACTTCGTCGACGGCGATCCGGCCACGGTCCTCGAACGGGCGCGGGAAGCGGCACAGGGCAGGGACGTACGACTCGGCGGCGGGGTCACCACCATCCGGCAGTTCCTCGATGCCGACCTCGTCGACACCCTGCATGTGGCGGTCTCGCCGTTGAAGCTCGGGTCCGGGCTCCGCCTCTGGGATTCCCCCGATGAGCTGCTCGACCGGTTCCACCTGGAGGTCGTACCCAGCCCGAGCGGCGTGGCGCACCACCTGTTCTGGCGAAGGTCGTCGCCGACGGAGTAGGCGCGCAGCGGGCCCGCCAGGTTCTACGGACGAGCTCTGAGCGCAGGAGCAGCCTGCCCGGTGACCGCCTGCTCAAGGAGTTGGGCGACCACCGGGCTGGCCGCCGTCGCGGTAAGGAGCTTCATTCCTTGCGGCGTGACGACGACAGCCCCGTACACGGCGCGGTCCTCGATGGCGTCGCGGGCCGCGGCCTCATCGGCGTACTGATGGATGTCGAACGCACCCTTGTGCTCCGCCAGTTGGGACTGGAGGGGAGCCGTCGCCGCGGCGGGCCCCGCGACGCCGAGCGGCAGGTCGCGAGGGGCGGTCCTGGTGGCGGGCCAGGCGAAGGCCCCTAGAGCCAGGGCCACGAGCGCGGAGACCAGGATGGCCACCGCCACCATGCGGCGGCCCTGTGGAGGCGGGGTGGCGACCGACGTGGACATGGGCTGAGCTCCTACTGGGATGCGCGTGCCTACGACCGCCGCCACCGCCGGACGTGCTGGTCGACCGCGTCCTGACTCAGGTGCTCGGCCGGAGGCCGGGAGGCGGGGAGGGGGAGTCCTCGTACTTCCCGCGGCTGATCGTCCAGGTGTGGGCGGAGACTTTGCGCAGCGAGGAGCTGGCCACCCTGATGAAGCAGGGGTACGCCAAGGTGCGCGTGGCCTGGGTGAAGATCGTCGAGGGGTGTCAGGCGGCGGGCATGATGCGTGACGACATCCCGGCCGACCATGTCGCGCGGGTGATGGTCGCCGCGGCCCAGGGGGTCGCCGCGCAGCTCGCGCTGTTCGACGAGGTGCCGGTGGAAGCCCTGCAGGACGGTCTGCGCGGCCTGATGAGCATGGGGCAGCCCAGCTGATGGGTATGGGGCAGCCCTGCTGATGGTCATGAAGCAGTCAAGCGCTGGTTAACCTCGTTGAAACTCCTCCCAACTAGCCTGCAAAGCCACGCCACCAGGGGTTTTGTAACCGGGGTGCGCAAGATCAAGCGTACTGCCTGTGTGTTACATCTATATCCGTCGCGGTGGCCGCGGCAGCCGGACCCCGCACGGTCCGGAGCGAGGACTGTGAGGTGGGACGCGTGCAACTGACCCCGCACGAGCAGGAGAGACTGCTCATCCATGTGGCCGCGGACGTGGCCGAGAAGCGAAGGGCGCGGGGACTGCGGCTCAACCACCCCGAGGCGATCGCTCTGATCACGTCCCACATTCTCGAAGGCGCCCGCGACGGCCGCACCGTCGCCGAGCTCATGTCATCGGGACGCAAGGTGCTCACCCGCGACGACGTCATGAGCGGCATCCCCGAGATGATCCACGACGTCCAGGTCGAGGCCACCTTCCCGGACGGCACCAAGCTCGTCACCGTCCACGATCCGATCGTCTGACGGGGGCCGAGACATGAGTTCCGCGCAACCCGTCATCCCCGGCGAGATCCTCTTCGCCGACGAGCCCGTCGCCTTCAACGAAGGCCGCGAGGTCACCCCCCTCACCGTCCTGAACGCCGCCGACCGCCCCGTCCAGGTCGGTTCCCACTACCACTTCGCCGAGGCCAACCCCGGTCTCGACTTCGACCGTGCCGCCGCGCACGGCAAGCGGCTCAACATCGCCGCCGGCACCGCCGTGCGCTTCGAGCCCGGAATCCCCGTCGACGTCGAACTCGTCCCCCTGGCCGGTCTGCGGATCGTGCCCGGTCTGCGCGGCGAGACCGGAGGTGCCCTCGATGCCTGAGCTGTCCCGCGCCGCGTACGCGGACCTGTTCGGCCCCACCACGGGCGACCGGATCCGGCTCGCCGACACCGATCTCCTCGTCGAGATCGAGGAGGACCGCTCCGGCGGCCCCGGACTCTCCGGCGACGAGTCGGTGTTCGGCGGCGGCAAGGTCATCCGTGAGTCGATGGGGCAGTCGCGCACGACGCGCGCCGAAGGAGCCCCCGACACCGTCATCACCGGCGCCGTGATCATCGATCACTGGGGCATCGTCAAGGCCGACGTCGGCATACGCGACGGCCGGATCACCGGCATCGGCAAGTCCGGCAACCCGGACACGATGGACGGCGTACACCCCGATCTCGTCATCGGCCCCGAGACCGAAGTGCTCGCGGGCAACGGCAAGATCCTCACCGCGGGCGCCATCGACACCCATATCCACTTCATCTCGCCGACCATCGTCGACGAGGCGCTCGCCTCCGGAGTCACCACCCTCATCGGCGGCGGCACCGGACCGGCCGAGGGCAGCAAGGCCACCACCATCACCCCCGGCGCGTGGCACCTGGCCCGGATGTTCGCGGCGATGGAGTCGAGTCCGGTCAACATCGGCTTCCTCGGCAAGGGCAACACGGTCTCCACCGAGTCCATGCACGCCCAACTGCGCGCCGGAGCCGTCAGCTTCAAGATCCACGAGGACTGGGGCGCGACGCCCGCCACCATCGACGCGTGCCTGAACGTCTGCGAGGACACGGGGGCCCAGCTCGCCGTCCACACCGACACCCTCAACGAGGCCGGCTTCGTCGGCGACACGTTCGACGCCGTCGCGGGCCGCACGCTGCACGCCTTCCACGTCGAAGGCGCGGGCGGCGGGCACGCCCCGGACATGATCACGGCGGTGTCCCTGCCGAACATGCTGCCGAGCTCCACCAACCCGACCCGGCCGCACACCGTCAACACCATCGAGGAACACCTCGACATGCTGATGGTCTGCCATCACCTCAACGCGGCGGTCCCCGAGGACCTCGCCTTCGCCGAGTCGCGGATCCGGCCCACCACCATCGGGGCCGAGGACATCCTGCACGACCTCGGCGCCATCTCGATCATGTCGTCGGACTCGCAGGCCATGGGGCGCATCGGCGAGGTCGTCATGCGTACATGGCAGACCGCGCACGTGATGAAGCGACGGCGTGGTTTCCTGCCGGGGGACTCGCGTGCGGACAACCGGCGTGCGCGTCGCTATGTCGCCAAGTACACGATCAACGCGGCCGTCGCGCAGGGCGTCGACCACGTGATCGGCTCGGTGGAGAGCGGAAAGCTCGCCGACCTGGTGCTGTGGGACCCGGTCTTCTTCGGCGTCAAGCCGCTGGTGGTCATCAAGGGCGGGCAGATCGCCTACGCGCAGATGGGCGATGCCAATGCCTCGATCCCCACGCCGCAGCCGGTCCTTCCGCGGCCCATGTTCGGCGCGCACGGCAAGGCGCCGGGGCTCAACTCGCTCAACTTCGTGACGCAGTCGGCGCTTGACGACGGGCTGCCCGAACGTCTCGGTCTGGCCAAGGAGTTCACCGCGATCCGCTCGACGCGCGGGCGCACGAAGGCGGACATGCGCGAGAACGACGCTCTGCCGAGGGTCGAGGTCGCTCCCGACAGCTTCGCCGTCACCATCGACGGTGAGCTGGTCGAGCCGTCGCCCGCCGCCGAACTGCCGCTCGCACAGCGGTACTTCCTGTTCTGACGGGCGCCGTTATGTCCAGAGCCGCACTACTCGTTCTGGCCGACGGCCGGTTTCCCGCCGGAGGGCACGCACACTCCGGCGGGGCCGAGGAAGCCGTCAAGGCAGGGCGTATCACCGGCGGAGCCGACCTGGAGGAGTTCTGCCGGGGCCGGCTGCACACGACGGGGCTCGTGTCGGCCTCACTGGCGGCGGCGGCCGCGCTCGGGTTCGACCCGCTGGAGCTTGACGAGGCCGCCGACGCGCGGACGCCCTCGGCCGCGCTGCGGGTCGCCGGGCGGCGGCTCGGGCGGCAGATGATGCGGGCCGCGCGAGCCGCGTGGCCCGATCCCTCGCTGGACCAGCTGGCCGCTGCCCGGCCCAAGGGGGCACACCAGCCCGTCGTTCTCGGGCTCGCCGCCCGGGCGGCGGGGCTGGATGCGCAGGACGCCGCGTACTGCTCGGTGTATGAGAGCGTCAGCGGGCCCGCGACGGCGACCGTCCGGTTGCTGAGTCTCGACCCGTTCGACGCGACGGGCGTGCTTGCCCGCCTTGCGCCCGAGCTCGACCTCGTGGCGCGGGCCGCGGCGGACGCGGCGCGGGAGGCGCTGGTCGACGGGGTCGACGCGCTGCCCGCGGCCTCCGCGCCGCTGCTCGAGGTCGGGGCGGAAGCACACGCGGGGTGGCCCGCGCGGCTGTTCGCGTCATAGGGAAGCTCCGGCCCCCCCTCGCGCGGCGCCCCACCGCAAAACCCTGTCGTACAGGGCGAAACGAATTGCTGAACCATAGGAGTCGCACCATGCACCTCAACCACTCCCACGACGAATCCGCCGCCGTGAGCGCCGACGCCCACCGCCCCGACGGGCGCCGTCGTGCCCTGCGGATCGGGCTCGGCGGGCCCGTCGGGTCCGGCAAGACCGCCACCGTCGCCGCGCTCTGCAAGGAGCTGCGGGACGAGCGTGCCCTCGCTGTCGTCACGAACGACATCTACACCCGTGAGGACGCCGAGTTCCTGCTGCGCGAGGCCGTGCTTCCGCCCGAGCGGATCACCGCCGTGGAGACCGGCGCCTGCCCGCACACCGCGATCCGTGACGACATCTCCGCCAACCTGGAGGCCGTGGAGGACCTCGAGGACGAGGTCGGGCCGCTGGACCTGATCCTCGTCGAGTCCGGCGGGGACAACCTCACCGCCACCTTCTCCAAGGGACTCGTCGACGCGCAGATCTTCGTGATCGACGTCGCGGGCGGCGACGACATCCCGCGCAAGGGCGGCCCCGGCGTCACCACCGCCGATCTGCTCGTCGTCAACAAGACCGACCTCGCCCCGTACGTCGGCTCCGACCTCGCAGGGATGGCCGCGGACGCCAAGGCCCAGCGTGCCGAACTGCCCGTGATCTTCCAGTCCCTGAGGTCCGACGAGGGCATCGCTCCCGTCGCCGCCTGGGTGCGTGCCCAGTACGCCGCCTGGACCGCGTCCGCATGACCGTGCACGCCGTCGCGGCATCCGGGGTGCGCGGCACGGCCCGCATCACCGCGCGAGGTGACGGGCGGGGCGGCACCGCCCTGCCCGTGCTGGACGGTCACGGGCCGATCGTCCCGCGCCGCACCCGGTCGGCCGGAGCAGGCGCCCACGTCACCCTCGTCGGAGCGATGAGCGGCCCCCTCGGGGGTGATCACCTCACCGTCGAGGCCGCCGCCCACGAAGGGGCCCGGCTGCGTATCGGCTCGGCCGCCGCCACGCTCGCCCTGCCGGGGCAGTCGAAGGAGCAGGCGCGGTACGACGTGCGGCTCTCGGTCGGTGAGGACGCCGAACTGTGCTGGCTGCCGGAGCAGTTGATCTCCGTACGCGAGAGTGATCTACGGGTCACCACGCGGGCCGAGCTCGCGGAGAGCGCGAGCCTCGTGCTGCGGGAGGAGCAGGTGCTCGGGCGGACCGGTGAAGACTCGGGACGTCTCACCAGCCGCCTGACCGTGCGCCGTGCCGGTCGGCTGCTCCTGGATCAGGAGCTCTCCTGCGGCCCCGGCGCGCCCGGCGGATGGGACGGCCCCGCTGTCCTTGCGGGGCATCGCGCCATCGGGCAGCTCGTCGTCGTACGCCCTGAGTTCGAGCGGAGCCGTCCCGAGCCCGCGCTGCTCGGCGAAGCGGCCGCGCTCACCCCGCTCGCCGGACCCGCCGTGCTCGTCACCGTGGTCGCTCCCGACGCGCTGCGCGTGCGGCGCACTCTCGACCAGGCGCTGCGCACACTCACCTGAACAGGGGCATAACCGCTCAGCGGGGTTCCGTGCACCGTCTATCGGATTGGTAAAGAAATACCCGCTCGGTCTGTCGCACTGAACCTGTTCAACGACAGGATCCTCCTACTGTTCGAAAATCGACAGGTAAATCGACAGGGGGAGGAACCAGTTGAGACGCACCACAGCATTCGGCGCAGCCGGCACGCTGATCACGGGCTCGCTCATAGCGGGCGCGATCTTGGCGCCCGTCGCCAGTGCCGACGCCCGCCGGAGCAGCGGAAACGCTGACGCTCGCCAGCGCACCAGCTCGGAGGCGCGCGGTGTCGCACTCGCCGCGCAGCGTGCCGCCAAGGCCGGTATCGACTGGCAGGCGTGCCCCGACGACTGGGGTCTGGACAAGGCGATCAAGTGCGGCTGGGTCACCGTCCCGCTCGACTACGCCAAGCCCAACGGCAAGAAGATCAAGCTTGCCGTCGACCGCATCGGCAACACCGGGACGAAGAAGGAGCGCCAGGGCGCTCTTCTCTACAACCCGGGCGGCCCCGGCGCCTCCGGCCTCCGCTTCCCCGCCCGCGTGGTCACCAAGGCCAAGCTCTGGGAGAAGACGGCGAAGGCGTACGACTTCGTGGGCTTCGAGCCGCGCGGTGTCGGTCACTCGGCGCCCATCTCCTGCGTGGACCCGCAGGAGTTCGTCAAGGCTCCCAAGCAGGACCCGGTGCCGGACTCCGAGGCGGACAAGCGCGCCCAGCGCAAGCTGGCCGCCGAGTACGCGGACGGCTGTGCCGAGCGCAGCGGCGAGATGCTGCCGCACATGACGACGCCGAACACCGCACGTGACCTGGACGTCATCCGGGCCGCGCTCGGCGAGAAGAAGCTGAACTTCCTCGGCGTCTCCTACGGCACCTACCTCGGCGCGGTCTACGGGACGCTCTTCCCGTCGCACGTGCGTCGTATGGTCGTCGACTCGGTGGTCAACCCGTCGAAGAAGAAGATCTGGTACGAGGCCAACCTCGACCAGGACGTCGCCTTCGAGATCCGTCTCAAGGACTGGATGAAGTGGGTCGCCAAGTACGACGCCACCTTCCACCTCGGCGACACCGCCGAGAAGGTCAGCAAGAACTGGGACAAGCTGCGTGCCGCCGCGAAGAAGGCGCCCCTCGGCGGGGTCGTCGGCCCCGCCGAGCTCATCGCCTACTTCCAGAGCGCTCCGTACTACGACTCCGCCTGGGTGGAGATCGCGACGAACTTCAGCAAGTACGTCGCCGGTGACGCCAAGCCGCTGATCGAGGCAGCCAGCCCCGACCTGTCGGACACCGCGGGCAACATCGCGTCGGAGAACGGCAACGCCGTCTACACGGCCGTCGAGTGCGCGGACGCCAAGTGGCCCACCAGCTGGAAGAAGTGGGACCGCGACAACACCCGCATCCACCGTGACAACCCGTTCATGACGTGGTCCAACGCCTGGATGAACCTGCCCTGCGCGACCTGGAAGAGCAAGCAGCACGAGCCGGTCGAGGTCAAGACCGGCAAGGGCCTGCCGCCCGTCCTCATCGCCCAGTCGACCCGCGACGCGGCCACGCCGTACGAGGGCGCTGTCGAGCTGCACAAGCGGTTCAAGGGCTCGCGTCTGATCACGGAGAAGGACGCCGGTTCGCACGGCATCACGAACCTGGTCAACCCGTGCCTCAACGACCGTGTCGAGGCCTACCTGCTCACCGGCAAGCTGGACAGCAAGGACGTGACGTGCACCCCGCACGCCACGCCCAAGCCGTAACGGCCCGCCGCTAGGCGTCTCAGCAAGGGGCGACCGGGTCCGCCCGGTCGCCCCTTCGCTGTGCCGCCTCAGCTCTCTTCGCTCATCCGCTTCTTCTCCCGTGCCTGACCGTCGTGCCGGACCGTGCCGCCCCCTGATGCCGGCCGGACCGTACGCCAGGGCATCAACTCAGCGGCATCCGGGGGAATTTCCGCCTCCTCGCCGCGGCGTCCCGCTCGGCCTCCTCCGCCTTGACGACCGCTGCGTACTTGTCGACGTACTCCTGCCCTGAGAGCCCGAGGATGGCGTACATGATCTCGTCGGTGACCGCCCGCAGGACCGCCTTCTCGTTCTCCATGCCCGCGTAGCGCGAGAAGTCCAGCGGGGCGCCGAAGCGGACGGACACACGCTGGAAGTTGGGCACCTTCTGACCCGGCGGCTGCGCCTCGAACGTGCCGATCATCGCGCACGGGATCACCGGTGCCTGGGCCTTGAGCGCCATCGCGGCGACGCCGACCTTCCCCTTGTAGAGGCGCCCGTCGTGCGAGCGGGTGCCCTCCGGATAGATGCCGAGCAGCTGCCCCTTGCGCAGCACGCCCAGGCCCTCGCGGATCGCGGCCTGGCCCGCCTCCTTGCCGGAACGATCCACCGGGATCTGCCCGGCGCTGTGGAAGAACGCGGCCGTGAGACGGCCCCTGAGACCCGGCCCCGTGAAGTACTCGGCCTTCGCGAGGAAGGTGATCCGCCGCTTGATGATGGCGGGCATCAGAAAGTGGTCCGCGAACGAGAGATGGTTGCCCGCCACGATCGCCGCGCCGGAATCCGGTATGTGCTCGAGCCCCTCGATACGCGGCCGGAACATGAGCCGCAGCAGCGGCCCCAGGATGACGTACTTGAGCAGGTAGTAGAACACCCGTTGCTCCTTGACGTAGGTGGACCGGCCAGGGTGCTGCGTCGTCGCAGGTCACGGGTCCTCGCGCAGCGGTCAGTTTAGGTGCGCCGTCCCGACGGGAGAAGGGAGCGACGAAGCCCGTGGCCCGGACCCTTCGGCCGACGGGAGGCCCATCCGGACCCCGCACCGGACTCGTACGGGTGAGCGCCCGGCGTGTCGGCTCGGTGAGCGGCGGCCGTGGAGGTGGCCTGGCCTCTCTCCGACGCAGCACGTCACCGTCCCAGGAGGTCCCATGAGGTCCCGCCCCACGTCCCGCCTGAACCCGGCCCTGGCCACCGCCGCCGCGCTGATCTCCCTCGCCGCGGCCGCGCCCGCCCACGCGGCCGACGAGACGGCCCCCGCCCGGCCGAGCGGCGTCTTCCTCACCGTCACCGGGGACGACAACGCCTGGGTCCGCGGGGTGCTGCTCGACTGCGTGACGCAGCAGCCCGGACACCATCCGCACATGGCCGAGGCCTGCGCGGCGATCGACGCGGCGGGCGGCGACTTCGACGCGCTGCCGGCGAAGAAGGGAATCTGCACCAAGCAGTACGCCCCGGTCACCGTGAGCGCGACGGGGACCCACCGCGGCAAGCCGGTCAGCTGGCAGAAGACGTACGGCAACGCCTGCGAGATGGGGTTCTCGACAGGCGCCGTCTTCCGTTTCTGACCGTTTCCGGGTGGGCGCCGTCCCGCCCCGCACCTCTCCTCGCTGCCGCGCGGCGCCCCTCAGGGGGTGCTGCGCGAGAGCACCATCGCCAGCGTGAGCATCCCGATGACGACCCAGCCGAACCACAGCCAGCCGTTGCTACCGAGCGCGACCGTGTAGGCGGTCACCGCCACCAAACCTCCGATGGTGAACACACCCATCGTCTTCGTAGAATCAGGCATCGCCCTGCCTCCTCCCGGCAGCCCCGACGCCTTGACGCCAAGACCGCGGCCTAAGGCCATCCTGACCCGCGAACACCCTTCGCCGCTAGCGCCCGCGCGCGGCCAGTGAGGCGAGATAGGCGTTGTACGCCTCCAGCTCCTTGTCACCGTCACGGTCAGCGGCCCGGTCCGTACGCCGTGCCTGGCGCTGATCGGAGCGGTACCACTGGAAGAGCAGCGCGAGCAGCACGAGCACCGACGGCACCTCGCTGAACGCCCACGCGATGCCGCCCGCGGCCGTCTGATCGGCGAGGGCGTCGATGCCGAGCGAGGAGGGCGGGTTCTTGTAGGTGCCGACCATCGGCTCGGACGCCATCATCAGGGCGATGCCGAAGAACGCGTGGAAGGGCATGCCCGCGAACAGCTCCAGCATCCGCATGATGTAGCCGGGCCGGTGCGGGCCCGGGTCGACGCCCATGATCGGCCAGAAGAAGACAAGGCCGACCGCGAGGAAGTGCACCATCATGCCGATGTGGCCGACCTTGGACCCCATCAGGGTGTCGAAGATCGGCGTGAAGTACAGCGCGTACAGGCTCGCGATGAAGAGCGGGATGGTGAACGCGGGGTGCGTGATGATCTTCATGTAGCGGCTGTGCAGGACCCACAGCAGCCACTCGCGCGGGCCCTTGTGACCGCGACGGGCCGCGACCGGCAGCGCGCGCAGGGCGAGGGTGATCGGGGCGCCCATCAGGAGCAGGATCGGCGAGAGCATGCTGATGACCATGTGCTGCACCATGTGCACACTGAACATGACCATGCCGTAGTCGTTCAGCTTGGTGCACATCACGAGCAGGATGGTCAGCACGCCCACCACGAAGGAAATGACGCGGCCGACCGGCCACTTGTCACCGCGTCGCACGAGCCGCACCACGCCCCAGGCGTAGAGGGCGAGGGCCACCAGGGAGCCGATGAGGAAGAAGGGGTCGGCCGAGAGCTCGAGCCCGCGCCCCAGCGTGAACGGCGGCAGATCCATGTTCATGCCGTGCCCGCTGTGATCCATCCGCTGGCTCCTGATTCGTGCGGTTGTGCGCTGTGTGTCCGCACCAGACTAGAACGGCCCCCGGGCGCCGACGCGTCCGGGGGCCGTTCGTTGAGTCTTGATCTAAAGCGTGATCAGTCTTGACCTGAAGTCTGACCTGAAGCCTGGTCTGAAGTCTGATCTGAAGCCTGGTCCGAGGCTTGGTCTAGAGGACGCACTCCGCCTCGGCGTAGCGCTCGTCCGGCACCGTCTTCAGCGTCTCGACGGCCTCGGCGAGCGGGACCATCGTGATGTCCGTGCCGCGCAGCGCCGTCATCTTGCCGAACTCGCCGCGGTGCACGGCCTCCACGGCGTGCCAGCCGAAGCGGGTGGCGAGCACGCGGTCGTACGCGGTGGGGGTGCCGCCGCGCTGGACGTGCCCGAGGATCACCGGACGCGCCTCCTTGCCCAGGCGCTGCTCCAGTTCGATGGAGAGCTGCCGGGCGATGCCGGCGAACCGCTCGTGGCCGTACATGTCCTTGATGCCCTCGTCGAACGCCATGGAGCCCTCACGGGGCTTGGCGCCCTCGGCGGCCACGACGATCGCGAACTTCTTGCCCGCGGAGAACCGTTCGCCGACCTTGCGCGCCAGTTCCTCAATGTCGAAGGGCCGCTCGGGCACGACGATCGCGTGGGCGCCCGCGGCCATGCCCGAGTGCAGCGCGATCCAGCCGGTGTGCCGGCCCATGACCTCGACGATCAGGACCCGCTGGTGCGACTCGGCGGTCGTCTTGAGACGGTCGAGGGCTTCGGTCGCCACGCCGACCGCGGTGTCGAAGCCGAACGTCACATCGGTCACCGCGATGTCGTTGTCGATCGTCTTGGGCACCCCGACGATCGGCAGCCCCGCGTCCGACAGGAGCCGGGCCGCCTTCAGCGTGCCTTCGCCGCCGATCGGGATGACCGCGTCGAGGCCCAGGTCGGCGAGGTGGCCCTTGGCCCGCTCGACGCCGTCGCGCAGATGCGCGGGCTGTACACGGGATGAGCCCAGAATCGTTCCGCCACGTGCCAGGATGCCGCCCACCGCGTCCAGGTCGAGCTTGCGGTAGTCGCATTCGAGCAGGCCACGCCATCCGTCGTGGAAGCCGATGACCTCGTCGCCGTGGTCGACGACGGCGCGGTGCACGACCGAACGGATGACAGCGTTGAGACCGGGGCAGTCGCCGCCGGACGTGAGGACACCAATGCGCATAGCCCGCCAACGTCTTTCATAAAGAGGGGCCCTCTGCAACGCGGGCCGGAGTCCGGACCACGTCGTCCGGCGGGAACCCCGCCACCCTATAGGCGGGAGGGGGCGGGGCAGCACCGGGCGTCCGACTGCTGGACTGTGCCGCTCACCTGTGCGGCACGGGCATCAGGCGGGCTGCTGTGCGGCGTTCATGCGCTCGGCGCGCAGCGCCTCGTACCAGCGGTCGTCCGTCGGCGGCAGCGCGTTCACGTCGAGGGCCAGCTTCAGGAGCAGGTCCGCGATGAGCGGGTTGCGGGCGAGGACGGGGCCGTGCATGTACGTGCCGAAGACGGTGCCGTTGAACGCGCCCTCGGTGCCGTCCCCCGTGCCGTTGCCCCGGCCGAGCGAGACGCGTGCGAACGGCCGCGCCGACGGGCCGATGTGCGTGATGCCCTGGTGGTTCTCGAAGCCGGTCAGCGGGGGCAGGCCCAGCTGGGGGTCGATGTCGCCCAGGACGTCGCCGACGCACCGGTCGCCCTCGCCGCGGGTGGAGATCACGTCGAGCAGGCCGAGGCCCGGCTCGCGCTGGCCGAGGTCGTTGATGAACTCGTTGCCCAGGATCTGGTACCCCGCGCACACCGAGAAGACGATCGCGCCGTTGCCCACGGCCCGCTGCAGTCCGCCGTCGCGGCGCAGGCGCTCGGCCGCGAGCCGCTGCGGGCGGTCCTCGCCGCCGCCGATCAGATAGATGTCGCCGGAGGTGGGCACCGGCTGGTCGCTGCGCACGTCGTAGCGCTCGACCTGGAGGCCGCGCTGCTGGGCGCGGCGCTCCACGACCAGGGCGTTGCCCTGGTCTCCGTACGTGCTCAGCAGGTCGGGGTAGACCCACACCAGCCGCAGGCTGTTGTCGCTCATGCTCATTCGTCCCTACGAGGGTCTAGAGGGTCCGGTGGGGTCAGTTGCCGACGCGGCGGCGCAGGTCCTGGAACGCGGTGTAGTTCGCGATCGTCTCGATCCGTCCGGGCGGCGCCAGCTGCACGGCCTCGTCGAGTGACTCGCAGACCCGGAAGTCGAGGCCCGCGACCTCCAGACGCACGGCGAGGTCCAGCTTGCGGTCGCCGAGCACGAAGATCGGGTGTCCCGCCAGGCGGGTGTAGTCGACGTCCCACAGCCAGGAGGTGTCGGTGCCGTCGGCGCCACGGGCGTTCACGGAGAGCACCACCGGGGTGGGCGGCGGGTCGATCAGCGAAAACGTTTCGAGCCAGCCCGCCGGGTTCTTCGCGAGCAGCAGACGCAGATCGCGGCCCTGGAACTGCACGACGTCATAGCGTCCGGCGACCGCCTGCACCTGGTACATCCGCTCCAGGGCGACCTGGGGCGGCACTCCGAAGACGGCGGCGACGGCGGCCGACGTGGTCGCGTTCGCCTTGTTCGCCCGGCCCGGCAGCTGCAGATGGATCGGCCAGGCGGAGCCGTGCGGGTCGAGGACGTGGTCGCCGGAGAGCACCCAGCTGGGCGCGGGACGGCGGAAGCCGCACTCGCCGCAGAACCAGTCGTCCCCGGGGCGCTGCATCACACCGCCGCAGGAGGGGCACGACCAGGCGTCGTCCTTCCACTCCTGTCCCGCGGCCACCCACACCACGTTCGGCGACGAGGACGCCGCCCAGACGACCAGCGGGTCGTCCGCGTTCGCGATCACGACCGCCTTGGAACCGGCCAGGCCCTCGCGCCAGTTCTCCGCCATCATGCGGGTCTCGCCGGCGCGGTCCAGCTGGTCGCGCGAGAGGTTGAGCAGCGCGATCGCCTTCGGTGTCACATCACGGGCGACACCGGCGAGGTACTTCTCGTCGACCTCGATCACGCCGAACCTGGCATCCGAGCCGCCCGCGAGGGCCGAGGTGATCCCGGCCGGCATGTTCGCGCCAAGGGCGTTCGACACCACGGGCCCGCTGGCGCGCAGCGCCTCCGCGAGCAGCCGGGTCGTGGTCGTCTTGCCGTTCGTGGCGGAGACGAGCACCACATCGAGGTGCGTGGCAAGACGCCCGAGCAGGTCGGGGTCGAGCTTGAGCGAAACGCGGCCGCCGATCACCGATCCGCTGCCGCGGCCCGCCGCGCGCGACACCGCCGCGGCCGCCTTGCCCGCCGTCACGGCCAGCTTGGCCCGCGGCGACAGCGGGTCCGTGTTGCCTGCCATCAGTTCTGGATCCTCCTTGCGTACGGCGCCGCGACTGCCCCCGGCAACGCGATGAACCTCAGCCTATCGAGATCCACTCACAAGCCCGAACCGCGGCACCACCCCGACCCCGGGGCTTTCCAAGGACCGTACCCTTGCGGCCATGCGACACGGCTCGATCCCGGGCGCCTCAGGGCGCGTACGACCCCTGACTCTGCTCGGCGACCCCGTGCTGCACAAGCCGTGCGAGCAGGTCACCGACTTCGGACCCGAACTGGCGCGGCTCATCGAGGACATGTACGCCACGATGTACGCCGCCCAGGGCGTGGGTCTGGCCGCCAACCAGATCGGCGTGAACCAGCGGGTCTTCGTGTACGACTGCCCGGACGACGACGATGTGCGTCATCTCGGGCACGTGGTGAACCCGCGCCTCGTGGAGGCCGACGGCATCAGCGTGCGCGGCCCCGAGGGGTGCCTCTCGCTGCCCGGCCTGGAGGCGGGTACGCCGCGCTTCGACCACGCGGTGGTGGAGGGCGTCGACCTGCGCGGTGAGCCGGTGCGGGTGCACGGGACCGGCTGGTTCGCGCGCTGCCTGCAGCACGAGTGCGACCACTTGGAGGGCGGCGTCTACACCGATCACGTCACCGGCTGGCGGCGGCGCAAGGTTCTGCGGGCCGCCGCCAAGGCGCCCTGGAGCAGCTGACTTCCCGCGGGCCCTCGGCCCTCAGAAGCCGGGGCCGCCGATGCGGTTGCCCGCAGCGGCGAGCCGTCCCCACAGCAGGTCGGCCAGGCTGCTCACCAGATCCGCGCGCGGGCAGGGCCGTTCGCCGAGCCACCAGTCACCGGCCGCGTGCATCATGCCGACGATGCCGTGCCCCCACACGCGGGCGAGCTGGGCGCTGCCAGGACCGAGGTCGACCCGCTCCTCGATGACCTGCGCGAGCTCCTCGCCCATGCGCCGAAGGACGGGGGCGGAGTGCAGGCCCACGTCGAAGCCCTGCTCGCCGGAGTTCGAGGCGTCCGAGGGGTGCATCAGGAAGCGGTAGACCTGCGGGCGGGCCTCGATCGCCGCGAGGTAGGTGTCAAGCGTCTGCTCGACCCGCTCCCTGCGCTCGGCCGGGGCGTCGAGGGCGGCGCGCAGCGAGCCGAGGAGCGCGTCGGTGTGCCGTTTGGCGAGCGCGGCGTACAGTCCGCCCTTGTCGCCGAAGTGCCGGTACAGGATCGGCTTGGTGATGCCGGCCTCGGCGGCGATGGCGTTCATCGAGGCGCCGGGCCCGTCACGCAGCACCACCCGGTCGGCGGCCTCCAGCAACTCGCGCCGCCGGCGCTCCGCAGACCGTTGCTGATCGGTCTGCTCTGTGGTGGTCTCCATAGCGATTCTCTCCCCGCCCATGCGATTGCGTTACGCATGCGCAACGTAACACCCCGCGCTCGGCGTCCATCGAACGGGCGGCCGGGAGTTGACATCGGCTACCGGCCGGTAACAGACTCCAGTTACCGCAAGTAACGTATGTCTTCACCGCAGGTCCTGGAGGGGTCATGGCCGAGTTCACCATGGAGCTCAACGACGAACAGAAGGAGGTCCGGGACTGGCTCCACGGGTTCGCCGCTGACGTGATCCGCCCCGCGGCCGCCGAATGGGACGAGCGTGAGGAGACCCCCTGGCCGATCATCCAGGAGGCTTCGAAGCTGGGGATCTACTCCCTCGACTTCTACGCCCAGCAGTTCTTCGACCCCACGGGCCTGGGCATCGTGATGGCGACCGAGGAGATCTTCTGGGGTGACGCGGGCATCGGCCTGTCCATCATGGGCACGGGCCTGGCCGCCGTCGGCGTCCTCGCCAACGGCACCGAGGAGCAGATCGGCACCTGGATCCCGCAGATGTACGGCGACGTGAACGACGTCAAGCTCGCCGCCTTCTGCTCCTCGGAGCCCGACGCGGGCTCCGACGTGGCGGCCATGCGCACCCGCGCCGTCTATGACGAGGCCAAGGACGAGTGGGTCCTCAACGGCACCAAGACCTGGGCGACCAACGGCGGCATCGCCAACGTCCACGTCGTCGTCGCGGTCGTCGACGCCGACCTCGGCTCCAAGGGCCATGCCTCCTTCATCGTCCCGCCGAACACCCCCGGCCTCTCCCAGGGCCAGAAGTTCAAGAAGCACGGCATCCGCGCCTCGCACACCGCCGAGGTCGTCCTTGAGGACGTCCGCGTCCCCGGTCACTGCCTGCTCGGCGGCAAGGAGAAGCTGGACGAGCGCCTCGCCCGCGCCAGGGAGCGCGCCAAGACCGGCGGGGAGCGCGTGAAGAACGCCGCGATGGCCACTTTCGAGGCGTCCCGCCCGGCCGTCGGTGCCATGGCCGTGGGCACGGCCCGAGCCGCGTACGAAGAGGCTCTCGAATACGCCAAGACGCGTACGCAGTTCGGTCGCCCGATCATCGACAACCAGGGCATCGCCTTCCAGCTCGCCGACATGCGTACGCAGATCGACGCGGCCCGTCTGCTCGTCTGGCGCGCTTCGTGGATGGCGAGCACGGGCAAGAAGTTCGAGTCGGCCGAGGGCTCCATGTCGAAGCTGTACGCGAGCGAGGTCGCCAAGAAGGTCACCGCCCAGGCGGTGCAGATCCTCGGTGGAAACGGCTTCACGCGTGAGTACCCGGTGGAGCGCATGCACCGGGACGCCGCGATCTACACGATCTTCGAGGGTACGAGCGAGATCCAGCGTCTGGTGATCGCGCGGACGTTGTCGGGGATGCCGATCCGCTAGTACGCGTCCGCTGGTCCGCATGCAGAGGAGATAGGCAGGCAACCTTGCAAGGTTGCCTGCCTATCTCGTACGGTGGCGCACATGAGCGCACCCCCCTCCGGCGACTCGGCTCCCGAGCAGATCGCCGCCGATCTGTCGAACGTCGTCCGGCGACTCGTGCGACGCCTGCGCGGCGTGACACCGGCGACCGGACTCAGCCCCACGCAGCGTTCCGTGCTCGCCCGCCTCGACCGCAAAGGCCCCACCACCACCGCGGGCCTGGCCCGCGAGGAGCTCGTCCGGCCGCAGTCCATGCGGCTGACCGTGAGCGCGCTCGAGGAGATGGGACTCGTCGAGCGCGCCCCCGATCCCGACGACGGGCGGCAGTCCGTCGTCTCCGTGACCGATCAGGGGCATCGCACCCTCACCGAGATGCGGGCCGCCAAGCACGACTGGCTCTCGACGGCCCTCGCCGACGGATTCGACCCGGCGGAGCGCCGCCAACTGGCCGATGCCATCGTGCTGTTGGAGCGGTTGGTGCAGAAGTGAGGGCGAAGGCGGACGCCCCGGCCCGCCCCGCGGCGGCCGAGCGTCCCGCCTTCGGGGCGCGGCTCACCGCACCCCTCCTCCTCGGCTCACTGCTCAACCCGCTCAACACCACGATGATCTCCACCGCCCTGGTGGCGATCGGGCACGACTTCGGCGTGGGCGCCGCCGACACCGCCTGGCTCGTGTCCGTCCTCTACCTCGCGAGCGCCGTCTCCCAGCCCGTGCTCGGCAAACTCGCCGACAGCATCGGGCCGCGCCGGGTCTTCCTCGGCGGACTCGTGGTCGTCGTCGCCTCCGGGCTCGTCGGCACGCTCGCCCCGGGCTTCGCCTGGCTGCTCGTCTCCCGATTGCTCCTGGGCATAGGCACCTCGGCGGCCTACCCCGCCGCCATGGCCGTCCTGCGCGACGAGTCGCGCAGGCTCGGCAGGACGACCCCGCGCACCGTCCTCGGCAGGCTCTCCTTCGCCGCGCTCGGCAGCGCGGCGATCGGACCGACGCTCGGCGGACTCCTCGTCGCGACCGCCGGATGGCGCGGCATCTTCGCCGTCAACGTCCCCGTCGCACTCCTCGCGTACGGCGCGGCGCTCCGCTGGATCCCCAAGGACCCGCCGCGCGGGGAGCGGCCGGGCAAGGCCGTGCCGGGCGGCCTCGACCCGCTCGGCACCCTGCTCTTCACCGGTGCGCTGACCTGCCTCGTCGTCTTCCTGCTCGACCTGGCGCACCCTCTGTGGTGGCTTCTCGCCCCCGTGGCGGTGCTCTCCACCGTGCTGGCCTGGTGGCAGCTGCGCCACCCGCACCCCTTCATCGACCTGCGCATGCTCGGCCGCAACCACGCACTGGCCCGCACGTACCTGCGGCACGGCCTGAGCTACCTGGTCGTCTACTGCGTGATGTACGGCTTCACCCAGTGGCTGGAAGAGGCCCGCGGCCTCTCGTCCCTGCACACCGGGCTCGTCATGCTGCCCATGTCCCTTGCCGCCCTTGCCTGTTCACTGCTCGGTGCCCGTACGAAGGGCATCCGCGCCCCGCTGGGCATCGCCTCCGTCCTGCTCGTCGTGGGCAGCGCGCTGCTCTTCTTCACCTCCGGCGGCACACCGCTCGCCGTGCTCCTCCTGGCCGGCGCCTGCTTCGGCATCCCGCAGGGCCTCATGGGCACCAGCAACCAAGCCGCCGTGCAGAGTTTCGCCCCGGCCGACGAGATCGGCTCCGCCGCCGGGCTGCAGCGCACGGCGCAGTACATCGGCGCCATCGCCGCGTCAGGACTGATCGGCCTGGCCTACGGGCAGCGGGCCGACGACGCCGGACTGCACCTCATGGGTGCGGTCGGCGTCGTCCTCGCGCTCGCCCTGGTCGCCCTGACCCTCACGGACCGGGCCCTGCGCGCCCGCGCCTGACCAGCTCCCCGGCCCCGTCCCCGTACGCCCCACGGAAGAAAGAGATCTGATCCATGACTGCCACCGCCCTCGACCCCACCACGGCGCTCGTCCTCGTCGACCTCCAGAAGGGCATCACCGGCCTGCCCACGGCCCACCCCTCCGCGGAGATCGTCGAGCGGTCCGCCCGCCTGGCCGACGCCTTCCGTGAGCGGGGTCTGCCCGTCGTCCTGGTCCGTGTCACCGGTGGCGCCCCCGGGCGCACCGAAGGGCCCGCTCGCGGCGGCTACGTGCCCGCCGACTGGGCGGACCTTGTTCCCGAACTCGGGCGCGAGGACAGCGACATCGTCGTCACCAAGCAGCAGTGGGGCGCCTTCTACGGCACCGACCTGGACCTCCAGCTGCGCCGCCGAGGCGTCACCCAGGTCGTGGTCGCCGGCATCGCGACGAGCATCGGCGTCGAGTCGACGGCCCGCGCGGCGCACGAGCACGGCTACCACGTCACGGTCGCCGTCGACGCCGTGACCGACATGGACGCCGACGCACACCGCAACAGCGTCGAGAAGATCTTCCCGAGGCTCGGCGAGACGGACACGGCGGAGGCGATCGCGAAGCTGCTGTAGCCGGTCAGGGCGCCCTCACCGGATGCCGTTGCCGTCCCCCTTGCCGAGGAGCCACAGCAGGTACGGGCCGCCGACCAGCGCCGTGAGCGCGCCGACCGGGATCTCCAGCGGCGGCACCAGGGTGCGGGCGGCGAGGTCCGCACCCACCACGGTGATCGCACCCGTCAACGCGGCGCACACAAGCGGGAGATGGGCGGTCCTGGTGAGACGGCGGGCCAGCTGTGGTGCGGTGAGGGCGACGAAACCGATGGGTCCCGCGGCCCCGGTCGCGGTCGCCGCGAGAATCACGCCCAGGACCGTCAGGCCGAGTTGGGTCGGCCGTACCCGTACTCCCAGGGCCGCCGCGGTGTCGTCGTCCAGGCTCAGGTAGCGCTGCGCACGCGCGGCCCAGGGCAGGGCGGGCAGGCACAGCAGCAGGATCCAGGTGAGCGGGACCGTCTGTTCCCACCCGCGTCCGTTGAGGCTGCCCGCGAGCCACAGTTTGACCTGCTCGGCTGCGGCCTGGTCGCTGTCCGTGAGGTAGAGCTGGACGATCGCGGACAGGGCCACCCCGATCCCGACTCCCGTCAGGACGAAGCGGTTCGCCCGCACTCCGTGCCGCTGCCACGCCACCGCGTACACCAGCGCCGCCGCCCCCAGACCGCCCGCGACCGAGACGGCGGGCAGGGCGCCCGGTGAGGTCACCGTGCCGGTGGCGAGCAGCAGCACGGTCGCCGCCGCGGCGCCGTGTCCGACGCCGAGGACGTCGGGGCTGGCGAGCGGGTTGCGGGTGACGGTCTGCACCAGAGCGCCGGAGACCCCGAGCGCCGCGCCGACCAGTGCCCCGAGCACGATGCGCGGGACGCGCAGCTCCGAGACGACCAGGGTGTACGGGCTCGTCCTGCCGCGCAGGACGTCCCATACGTCGCCGGGCGCGACATAGTTCTGGCCCGCGCAGACCGACACGGCCATCGCCGCGGCGAGCAGGACCAGGAGCACGGTGGCCGTGGCAGCGGAACGCCGGTGCAGGAGGAGGGACACGCGACGGCGGCGCAGGACCGTCTGACCGGCGGCGGGCGGGTGGGCGGTGGTCACCGTGCCACCGTTGCCTTTCACGTGGCCGCTCCCTTTCTCCGTACGAGCACGATCAGTACGGGCACCCCGACCAGCGCGGTCATCACCCCGGCCGGTACCTCCGCGGGCGCCCGCACCACCCGCCCCGCCACGTCGGCCGCGAGCAGCAGACAGGCGCCGAGCAGAGCGGAGAGCGGCAGCAGCGTGCGGTGGCCGCCGCGGACCATGCGGCGGGCCAGGTGCGGGACGGCCAGGCCGACGAAGGCGATGGGCCCCGATGCCGCGACGGCCGCCGCGGTCAGGACGGTGGCGCCGAGCGCCGCGCAGATCCGCACGGTGTGCACCTTGTGGCCGAGGGCCCGCGCGGTGTCGTCACCGAGGACGAGCGCGTCGAGGCCTCGCGCGCAGCCAAGGACGAGCAGCGCCCCGGCGACCATGAACGGCAGCATCTGCGTGACGATCCCGGCATCGCGGCCGGCCAGCGAACCCGCCTGCCAGAACCGGAACTGGTCGAGGGTGGCCGAACTCGACGTCAGCAGAGCGGTGGTGGCGCCCGCCACCATCGCGGAGAACGCCGTCCCGGCGAGCGCGAGCTTGACCGGTGAGGCCCCGCCCCGGCCGCGTGCGGCAATGGCGTACACGACGCAGGCGGCGACGACCGCACCTCCGAAGGCGTACCAGACGTACCCGGAGAACCCGCTCGCCAGGCCGGTCGCGATGGCGAGGACGACCCCGGCCGCCGCTCCCTGGCTCAGCCCGAGGATGCCCGGGTCGGCGAGGGGATTGCGGGTGACGGCCTGGAGCGCGGCCCCGGACAGACCGAGGGCCGCGCCCGCGGCGAGTCCCACAGCGGTGCGGGGCACCCGCAGTGACCGCACCACGAGAGCGTCCGGTGAGTCCGCATGGTGCAGCACCGCGTCGAGAACGGTGGACAGCGGCACCGACCGGGTGCCGACGGCGAGGCTGAGGGCGGCGGCAGCGACGGTGAGACCCAGCGCGACCGCCAGCCAACTCGCCCCAGCTGTACGGGAGCTCATGCGCCGAGCGACGCCGCGAGCTGCTTGACCACCAACCGGGCCGCCGTCGGGCCCGCGTTGAGGTACCACGGGTCGTCGTCGACCTTGACGGCATGTCCGGCCTCGACCCCCTTCAGGGACTTCCACAGCGGCCCGGCGAGCACGCTTCCGGCGTCCGTCTTCTTGGGGTCGCCCTGGACCGAGTAGAAGATCCAGTCGCCGTCCGCGAGGTCGATGCGCTCGGTGCTGATGTCCTCGGAAATCGCCCTGAACTTCTGGGACTTGGGTCGTCCGACGCCCATGTCGACGGCGAGGGACCCGGTGAAGGAGGAGACACCGAACATCCGGGTCCTGTCGGGTGTGAAGCGCACCATGGACACGGTGGTGCCGGTGCCGTCGGTCTTCTTCCCCTCGGCGGCCGCCTCGTCGGTGATGTCGTCGAGCAGGCTCTTGGCCTGCTCGCCCTTTCCGACGGCCGCGCCGACCAGGAGCAGATCGCGCTTCCAGTTGATGCCCTGCCCCTTGGTCACGACCGTCGGCGCGATCTTCGACAACTTGGGGTAGAGGTCCGCGAGAGACTGGTTGACCAGGATCAGGTCCGGCTGGGCCGCCTCCAGGCTCTCCAGGTTGGGCGCGGAGCGGGTGCCCGCGTCGGTCATCTTCGCGAGCCGGGACTTGTCACGGGGGAAGGCGTCGCGCAGATAGTCGGGCACAAGACCGGCGTTGTCGGCGCGCGTGGTGGCCGTGGGGACCAGGCCCAGGGTGAGCAGGTCGTCGAGTTGGCCGGTACTGAGGGCGGCTATCCGCTTCGGCTGTTCGGAGATCTCGGTCTTGCCCTCGTAGTGGCCGACGGTGCGCGGGAAGTCCCCGTCCGTGGCTTTCGACCCCATGGTGCCGGTCAGTTCGTCGGGGGCCGCGGTCGGCCCCTCGGCGGCTCCGGCCACCTTGTTGCGGGACCCTTCGGCCGCGCCCTTGCCTTCCGCCCCGCTGTCGCCGCCCGACGAGCAGCCGGTCAGCAGCATTCCGATCACGGACAGGCCGACGACGGCCTTCACGTCCCACGCACGCACAATGATCCCCTCAGGCAGATAAGGTGAGGCTTACCTTATCTCCCTGTCGCGAGGGTGAAGTCACCGGCCGCCTGGCGTGCGCGGAACCCCAAAGGGCGATCACCGCTACTGATGCCTCGGGGGCTCGTACACGAACGGCGTTGTCACGCTCAGCGGCACGAACCCGAGGCGCCGCAGGATCGGGCGGCTGTCGTCGGTGGCGTCCACCTGGAGGTAGCGGTAGCCGCGGTCGGCGGCGATGCGGGTGCGGTGGGCGATCAGGGCGCGGTAGATGCCCTTGCCCCGCCACTGCGGTGCGGTGCCGCCGCCCCAGAGGCCGGCGAAGTCGGTGCCGGGGCAGAACTCCATCCGCGCCGAGCTCACCGGCACGTCACCCGCCATCGCGACCACCGCGACGACGGCATCCGGGGTCTCGGTCAGCTGGGCCAGGACCCGCTTGGCGAGGCGCTCGCCGACTCCCGAGCCGTCATCGCCGAACGCCACGTCGTGGGCGTCCGCCATCAGTCGCACGCCGACGGCGTCCGTCACCGGGAGCAGGCGGACTCCCTCGGGCAGTTCGGGCTCCGTGGACAGGTCGGCGACCTCGGCCACCATCACGGTCTCCGGCGGCTCGGGGACGAAGCCGGCCGCCCGCAGCCGGTCGGCGAGGTCGGCGGGGCGGTCGTGGGAGTACAGCTTCCACTCGAACCCGCGCCCGAGAGACGTGTAGTGCCGCACCTGCTCGGCGATGACGGCATCCGCCGTGGCCGCGTCGACGTCCGCCCAGTGGACGCCGTTCCAGTCGTGCTCCGCGCCGACCTGCCGGACCACGGCCCCGGCCCGCTCGCCGCGCGCACCGGGGCTGTCCGTCTGGGCGCCGCGCCGAATCTGCCGGTCGTACGCCGCCAGTACCTCTGCATGATTCATGCGGGTACTTCAGCAGCGAGGGTGGGGTGCGGCAACCGAATTACCGCTGGTGGAGCTCCGGCTCCGCCCCGGGAGCGGTCAGGGTCACGCCTGCCAGTGACAGCGCAGCGCCGCGGTGGCGAAGCCGGGTCCGAAGGCGACCATGACGCCGCGGGCGCCGTCGGCGGGGGGAGCGGCGTGGGTGCGTTCGAGGACCCTCAGGACGCTGACACCGCCGAGGTTGCCCTCGTCGGCGAGGGTGGCGGTGGAGTGGCGGGTGTGGTGGGGGGTGAGGCCGAGTGCGGTGGCGGTGTCGGAGATGATGCGGGGGCTGCCGGGGTGGATGACGGCGAAGTCGGGTGTTTCTTCCGGGCCGTACCAGTCTGTGAAGTGGGGCAGGACTTCCGCGGCCGCGCTGAGGGCCTTCTTGCTGGAGTCGAAGTGGATGCCCTCCACGTCGATGCGGCCGCGCTGCCGATCGAGGCTGTCCGCCAGGACGTACTCGAAGGTGTCGTCGATCGTGAGTCCCGGGCCGAGTGGGGTGTCCGTGACGACCGCTGCGGAGGCCGAGTCCCCGAACAGGGCCTTGTAGATCATCGATTCGATGCTGGTGTCGGAGTGCTGGTAGATGGCGGACAGGACCTCCGCGGCCACCACGAGGACCTTGCTCCCGGGGCGCGCGCCGACCAGTTCAGCGGCACGGACGAGCGTGTGGGCGCCCCCGGGGCAGGCCACCGTGGTCAGCGCTATGCGGCGCACTGTAGGGCGCAGACCGAGACGTTCGATGAGGTTGACGTCGAGGTTCGGGATCGCCCAACTGGTGGTGTGCGTGGTGACGATGGCATCGATGTCACCGGCGGCGATTCCGGCCGTGTCGAGGGCTGCGACGGCGGCACGCTCGGCCATGGCGAGAGCGTCGCCGAAGGCCACGCGGGCACGTTCGCCCATGTCGGCCGAGCCGGAGACGGTGGGGGAGTCCAGCGGCCGGGTGAAGTGGCGTGTCAGGACACCGCAGTTGCCGACCACACGAAGGATCGCCCGGAGCCGGGGATGGTCAGGATGATGGGCGAGTATGTCGTCGGCTATCTCGGAGGTAGTGACTTTGTGGTCACCCAGAACTGTCTTGGGTCTGGAGACATGAACGGGCACGAGGTGACTCCCACGGGCGGTCGTGTCGGATGTGGGGGGTGGGCCACAACGTACTTCAAGGTGCTGAAGTCGTCCCCCCTCCGAACCACGGAGGCCGCTGACGTCCCGTCAGTGGGCACGCAGCATGGGCGCACGCGTGTGGGCGCGCTGGGCACCAGGGTGGAACACAAGGATCATGAGCCGGGCTCCGGGCGCGGTCAAGGGTTGGGCGGCGCACATGGTGACCCAGCCCGGGCCCCGTTCGGCGTGCAGCAGCGGACGCTCGTCACCGTCCGGGTGGGGATAGGGGTTGCCGGCGTCATAGGGGGCGGCGGTCTCGGGGTCGGCGAGGACTTCCTTCTCTATCTGCCGCAGAGTGCCGTCCTCGGGCCGGGACGCGAGAGCCGCTCGCAGCTGCGGCAGCACCATGGGAGCCCAGGCGGTGTGCCAGTCCATCAGTGTCCGGCGGGCGACGGGGTCGAGGACCATCCACCGCATGATGTTGCCGGGGACTTTCCTGCCGGGGAACATGGTGGTGAGGGCTTCGTTGTAGGCGAGCATGTCCCATGACGCATCAGTGATGTAGGCCATGTGCCGGACACCGTCGACCGCCTCCTGCCACACTCCGGGTACTTCTTTCCCGGACGACTGGTGAAGTGGCCCGGGTGGCTCCTGCAGCAGGGCGTACCGGCAGAGCGAAACCCACTCCTGCTCATTGAGCCCAAACAGACGTGCGACATCCCGCAACAGCGGTGCGGGTGGATTGGGATAACTCCCCGACTCCAAGCGGTGATACGTCCCAATGGCCCGGTGCAACAGCTGGTCGACCTGATGCTGGGAGAGACCGCGGGCCCGTCGCCCCTGGCCCGTGGGGCGGCTGAAGCCGTGGGATTCGGGGGCAATGAGGGCGCGTCGTTCGCGGAGCAGAGCGCGGAGCGCCGTCTTGTTCATGGTGGCTAATCCCTCTTGTACACGCCGAGTTGAGCACCACCAGTCTAAATATTCGCAGCAACTTTGGTAGTAAAGATTGCCCGAAGAAAAACGATCAGCCGATGCGGCATCATGGATGGAGCGGAACCGCCGACCTGCAAGCTCCATCGTCGGCGGGCACGCGGACACAAGTGTGGGGCATCTTGACCGGGGAGCTGAAATTGGCTGAAATTCCCCGGCGTTGGGTACCCCCTAGGCCCATTGGGCCGTTGCGGGAAGTGTATGGATCGCTTGTTCGTATTCCGATGTGTGTGGTCGGTAACGGCACACTCGGGACGTACGGCGCATGACTTCCCGAATCGGTTCTTGGGTCCACTGGCTGCGGCCGGTGCCGTCACTCGCCATTACGTAGCGGCCACGGTACCGGCCGCCCGCAGTTGTGCCGGGCGGTTCAGCGACACGATCGGCAGTCGCGTTCATCCGGCGGGGAGCCGGTCACCTCATCCGGCAGGAAGCTGCTTCTCGGCCAGGGCCAGGATCTCCGTCACGCGCAGTCCGAACCGCACGTCGCAGCCGTGCGGCCGACCGGATCGTGCGAACTCGACCAGCGCGTCGACCGCCGAGCGGAACGCGCCGAGCGCCTCACCCCCGGACGGCATCAGCGCCGTTCCGGCCTCGCCGCGCAGTTCCACCGTCACCCCCGAAGCCTTCGCGGGCGTGCTCAGGCTGAGCGTCGCGGTGCTCGAAGCCCCGCCGCTGTGCCGCAGGACCAGATGGACCAGGTCCGCCGGGCCCGCCGCCGCCGTCACGTCGGTCACATCGCCGAGCACCGGCACCAGGATGGACAGGGCGTGCGGACCGACATCCCACAGACCTCCCCGCTGCGCCCGCCACGGCGACGGGAACGGGCTGGTCCCGTCCGCCGAGTAGAACGAGCCGTACCAGTCGGCGCGCCCCGTGAACCAGCCCTCGGTCGCCGCCTGTTCCGCCACCCAGGCCGACGTCGGCCCGGCGAAGCGCAGCGTGAAGAAGACGACGGACGCCACCCGGGCCGCCTCGACCGCCGCCGCGAGGTCGCGTGCCGCGGCCACTGTCGTCGCCACCGGCTTGTCCAGGAGCAGATGACACCCCGCCGCGGCGGCCCGCGCGGCCAGCGGCGCCTGCACGTCCGGCGGCACGGCGAACGCCACGGCGTCGCTCGCGGCGAACAGTTCATCGACGTCCGCGTACGCCGTGGTCGCGTGCCCCGACGCCAGCGCGGTCGCCGCGTCGGACCGCCGTCCCCATACGCCGCTGAACTCCACGTCCGGGTGAGCGGCGAGCGCCGGAGCGTGCGTGGACGAGGCCCAAGGGCCGGTGCCGACCAGTCCAATACGCAGATTCTTCATGAGCGGCATTATGGCTGACTCCATACCGTCCGCGGTGGCGGTGCCCAGCGCTCACAAGGCGGTTGGCTGCTCTTCGCTGTGGTGTTCAAGCCTGGGATGGCTGGAACTTGTTTCCGAACTCATCGGTGGTGAAAGCCCATTCACCCGCTATGGTGAATTCTCATTCACTTCGTTTCGCCTTCCATTCGCTTCTCTGCACTGCGTGCCCGCGCTGGAGTGATCATGAAGCTCGTTCCGATATCTTCTGCGGCAGGCACAGGCATAGGTGCCCGCCTGACGGTTCCGGTTCTGGCCTTCGGCGGCATTCTCATGGCGGTCATGCAGACGGTGGTCGTGCCGCTGCTGCCCGACCTGCCGCGTCTGACGGGCAGTTCACCGGCTGCGGTGTCCTGGCTGGTCACCGCCACCCTCCTGGCCGGTGCCGTCCTCACACCCGTACTCGGCCGGGCCGGCGACATGTACGGCAAGCGGCGGGTGCTGCTCGCCGCGCTCGGCCTGATGACCGTGGGCTCGACACTCTGCGCGCTCACCTCCGACATCCGCCTGCTGATCGCGGCCCGCGCGTTGCAGGGCGCCGCGGCCGCCGTCGTACCGCTGTCGATCAGCATTCTGCGGGACGAGCTCCCGCCGGAGCGCACCGGTTCGGCGGTGGCGTTGATGAGCTCGACGGTCGGGATCGGCGCGGCGCTCGGCCTGCCGCTCGCCGCGCTGATCGTGCAGTACGCGGACTGGCACGCCATGTTCTGGGCGACGAGCGCTCTCGGCGCCCTGGGTCTCGCCCTCGCCTGGTGGACCGTACGCGAGTCGCCGGTCCGTTCGCCGGGACGCTTCGACATAGGCGGTGCACTGGGTCTTGCCGTCGGTCTGGTCTGTCTCCTGCTCGCGGTGTCGCAGGGCGGGCAGTGGGGGTGGGGCAGCGCGCCCGTGCTCGGCCTGTTCGCCGGTGCCTTCGTCGTCCTTGCCGTGTGGTGGAGGCAGCAACTCCGCTCGAAGCAGCCCCTGGTGGATCTGCGCCTGGCCTCCGGGCGGCGCGTGGCGCTGCCGCACGTGGCGGCGCTTCTGGCGGGGTTCGCCTTCTACGCCAACTCGCTGGTCACCGCCCAGCTGGTGCAGGCGCCCGTCGCCAGCGGCTACGGCCTCGGCCTGTCGATCGTGGCGACCGGGCTCTGCCTGCTGCCCAACGGCCTGATCATGCTGGTGCTCTCGCCCGTGTCGGCCCGGGTCTCCACCGCGTACGGCGCCCGCGTGACGCTGGCGATCGGGGCTGCGGCCATGGCGCTCGGCTATGTCGTGCGCATCGTCGACAGCCGCGATCTCTGGGTGATCCTGCTGGGGGCGGCCGTGGTCTCGACGGGAACGACGTTCGCGTACTCGGCCCTGCCCACCCTGATCCTGCGGGCGGTGCCCCTCGCGCAGACCGCGTCCGCGAACGGCGTGAACGTCCTGATGCGCACCATCGGGCAGAGCGTGTGCAGCGCGGCGGTCGCCGCCGTGCTCGTCCGGCACACCACCGTCCTCGACGGGGTGCATGTGCCGACCCTGCCCGGCTATCAACTGGCCTTCGCCATGGGCGGAAGCGTCGCACTCGTCGCCTGCGCCGCGGCTGTCGCCATACCCTCGGACCCGTCACCGGACGGCCCGGAGCGGACCGTCGGGCGGCCAGGACCCACGCAGGAGACGGCCCTGGAAGGGAGAAGCTGACACCTTGAACACCTCTGACGCCATGACCAGCCCGGCCTCCGCTACGGCGGCGCGGCCCGCTGCGTGTGTCACCGGACCCGCCCGCCGCGACGCCGAGGAGACGAAGGCCGTCATCGTCCGCGCCGCCCGCCACCTTCTCGCCCGGCACGCACACGCCGACATCACGCTCAAAGCGGTGGCCGAACGGGCCGGCGTGAGCGCGCCGTTGATCCTGAAGTACTTCGGCAACAAGGACGCGCTCTTCGCCCGCGTCATGTCCTTCGAGACCGACGCCGAGGCACTCCTCGACGCGCCCCTCGCCGAACTCGGCCACCACATGGTCCACCACCTCCTCACCGGCCAGGCCGAGCACGGCGCCGACCCCATCCTGCGGATCGTCTTCGCCCCGCTCCACCGTGAACAGGGCGACATCCTGCGCGCCAACTTCCGTGCTCAGGTGGTGGATCGCCTCAGCGAGCGCCTCGCGGGACCGGACGCGGGCGTGCGCGCGGAGCTGGCGGTGAGCACGCTGCTCGGTCTTGGCGTGATGTACGGGATAGCCCGCGGGCAACATGTGCGGGGCACGCCGATCGCCGAGATAACCGAGCGGTACGCGCCCACTGTGCAAGTCTTTCTCACGCCTTGAGTCCGCGTCGTCCCCGGCGTCGGATTCGTCCCCATCACCATTCGGAACGGAGAGCGCGCGTGAGTGACGCGAGTGAACGCCCCGCCTTGGCGTGTGAGTTGGGTATGGAGCCGCATCCGGAAGGCGGCTGGTTCGTGGAGACCTGGGCCTCGGGCCACTTCTTCACGCCCACGGGTTACCCCGGCGCGCGAAAGGCGGCCACCGCCATCTACTTCCTGCTCTGTCCGGGAGAGGAGTCCCGCTGGCACGTGGTGCGTTCCGACGAGATCTGGCTGTGGCACCGTGGTGGCCCCCTGGACCTGCGCCTGGGGGGTGACGGCGATCGTCCGAAGGAGGGTTCGGCGCCCATGCGTCTTGGCCCGGGGGTCGAGCATGGTGAGCGCCCGCAGATCCTGGTGCCCGGCGGAGTGTGGCAGGCGGCGCGTCCGGCCGGGGACGAGCCGGTCCTGGTGAGCTGCGTCGTCGCGCCGGGCTTCGACTACGCGGACTTCCGGCTGGCGGACTGAGGCAGTGTGGGCTGAGGCGATGGGGACTGAGGCGACGTGAGCTGGGGCGATGCGGGCCGAGACGGCGTGGCCCGACGCCGCTCGTCCTGCGACTCCTCCCGCGGCGAGCACACCACTGTGGTCGCCGAGCCCTTCCCCCGGTGCACGACGGCGACCGCCGCGAGTCCGACCGCGAGCCCCAATGCCGTCTGTACGCCGAAGGGCTCGCCGAACATCAGGGCGCCCCACAGGGCCGTAACCGGCGCCATCAGGAACATGAGCGTGTTGACCTGCGTGACCCCGGAGCGACGCAGGATCAGCCAGTAGAGCCCGTACCCGCCGAAGGTGGAGAGCGTCACCAGCCAGCTGATCGCCACCCAGAACGACGCCTCCGCCGGCGGCGCTGCGGCGCCCGCGCCCGCCGCGAGTGCCGTGAAGATGACGGCGCTGGTCACGCAGTGGACCGTCATCGAGACCGCGGGGGCGACCGGAGTGGGGGAGCGGCGGTCCAGGAAGGTCGCCGCGACCAGCGAGAACATCCCGAGGAACGGCACCAGATAGGCCCACCAGGGGGCGTCGGTGCCGCCCATGGCGTCCGCCGCCGTCACGATGACGACCCCGCTCACCCCGAGCCCGAGGCCCACCCACTGGGTGCGCGAGACGTACTGGCCGAGCAGCGGCCCTGCTAGAGCACCCGCGACCAGTGGCTGGGTGCCGTCGATCAGGGCGGTCGTGCCGCTGGAGACGCCGAGCTGGATCGCGTAGTACACGGTGAGCAGATAGCCGCTCTGTGAAAGCGCCCCGACCGCCGTCTGCCGCAGGACGTCGCGCGCCGTGAGCCCGCGCCACGACGCCCGCGCCACGGTGAGGGCGACGATCGCGAGCACGAGGGCCAGCGGCAGGAACCGCCACATCAGGATCGTCACCGCGGACGCGCTCCCGGCGCCCATCTTGGCCCCGATGAAACCCGAGCTCCAGGTCAGTACGAACGCTGTCGACAGCAAGACGTTCATGGGCGTTCCTCCGATGCGGTGGTGGCTGCGGTCCCGACGGGGGACAGGACCGTCAGGAGCGGACGCGTAGTAAACCGATCTGTCTACTCGCCGTCGAGTATACAGATCGGTTTACTATGGAGTCATGAGCGACAGGGTGAGTGAGATCGCGAAGGCCGTCACGGGCTCCGGTAGTGCGCCGCGGAGGATCGTCATGACGCCGGGCGCGCGGCGCGCACTGGATGCCGCGAGCGTGCTGTTCTACGAGCGCGGCATCCATGCCGTCGGG
Source organism: Streptomyces sp. NPDC031274 (assembly GCF_055570235.1). NCBI lineage: Bacteria > Bacillati > Actinomycetota > Actinomycetes > Kitasatosporales > Streptomycetaceae > Streptomyces > Streptomyces sp. NPDC031274. The sequence goes on from NZ_JBVIHP010000010.1 coordinate 35,176, forward strand.
GTGGATCTCATCGCCGCGGAGGCCGGGGTCACCAAGAAGACGCTGTACGACCGGTTCGGCTCCAAGGAGCAGATCGTCGTCGAGTACCTGGCGGCCCGAGACGAGCGCTGGCAGGCCTTCCTCGCCCCGTACGTGGAGGCCGCGACCACCCCGCGGGCCCGGATCCTGGCCGTCTTCGACGCCTCGCGCGACTGGGCCGACACGAACAGCGCCAAGGGGTGCAGCATGGTCAACGCGCACGCCGAGATCAGCGACCCCGCGCACCCCGCGTATCAGGTCATCACCGGCCAGAAGGCCTGGATGCTCGCCCTGTTCACCGGCCTCGTGCGTGACATCGCGCCCCGCGGGGCGGCGAAGCTCGGCAGGACCCTCATGCTGCTGCATGAGGGTGGCCTGGTCGCACACGGTCTGCGCGTCTTTCCGGACGCGATCGATCATGCCCGCGACGACGCGGCGGCGCTGCTCCGTGACGCTCGCCGTGCCGCCTCCTCCGCTGAAGAAAAGCGCAGGTGAGAGCACCTTTGGGGAAGTCTTTGCCGTTGGCCGGAATGAGCTGTTCCGTGTTACCGGGTCATTGACCGTATGCAGTCGCCGGGCGCACGCTGACCAAATAGCTGCTAGCTACACCTAGTTTCGTCGGGTAGTGGCTCGCAGGCAGCGTGAACCAGGAGGTAGCGCATGTGCGGCATCACTGGCTGGGTCTCCTTCGACCGTGATCTGCGGTCCGTGTCCGACACCTTGGACGCGATGACCGAGACGATGTCCTGCCGCGGCCCCGACGACCGCGGCACCTGGACCGAAGGACCCGCCGGACTCGGGCACCGCAGGCTCGCCATCATCGACCTGCCCGGCGGACGCCAGCCCATGACCGCGCGGACGCCGCGCGGCACCGTCGCCCTCGTCTACTCGGGGGAGACGTACAACTTCACCGAACTGCGCCGCGAACTGTCCGGTCGCGGCCACCGGTTCACCACCGAATCCGACACCGAAGTCGTCCTGCGCGGCTATCTGGAGTGGGGCGAGGCGGTCGCCGAACGGCTCAACGGCATGTACGCGTTCGCGGTGTGGGACGGCCGGCACGACAAGCTCGTCATGATCCGCGACCGGATGGGCATCAAGCCCTTCTACTACTACGAGACCCCGGACGGCGTCCTGTTCGGCTCCGAGCCCAAGGCGATCCTCGCCAACCCGCTGGCCCGTGCCCGGGTGACCACCGACGGTCTGCGGGAGCTCTTCACCTTCGTCAAGACGCCGGGCCACGCCGTGTGGGACGGCATGAACGAGGTCGAACCCGGCACGGTCGTGACCGTCGACCGCAGCGGTCTGCGCCGCCACACCTACTGGCAGCTGGAGACCCGCCCCCACCCCGACGGCCGCGAGGAGTCCGTCGCCAAGGTGCGCGAACTTCTGGACGACATCGTGCGCCGCCAGCTCGTCTCGGACGTGCCGCGCTGCACGCTCCTGTCCGGCGGCCTGGACTCATCGGCCATGACCGCGATCGCCGCACGTCAACTCGGCGAGGCGGGCGAGACCGTACGCAGCTTCGCCGTCGACTTCGTCGGCCAGAGCGAGAACTTCGTCGCCGACGCGCTGCGCTCCACCCCGGACACGCCCTATGTGCACGACGTGGCCAAGGCCTCGGGTACCGATCACCGCGACATCGTCCTGGACTCGCACGCCCTCGCCGACCCCGAGGTACGGGCCAAGATGATCCGCGCCCGCGACCTGCCCATGGGCTTCGGCGACATGGACGCCTCCCTCTACCTCCTCTTCCGGGCCATCCGCGAACACTCGACGGTCGCGCTGTCGGGGGAGTCGGCGGACGAAGTCTTCGGCGGCTACCTGCAGTTCTTCGACGAGGATGCCCGCAGCGCCGACACCTTCCCCTGGCTCGTGCGGTTCGCCGAGCACTTCGGCGACGACGCGGACGTGCTGCGCCCGGACCTGAGCGACGCCCTCGACCTGCCCTCGTACATCAAGAACAGCTACGACACGGCGGTCGCCGGGATCCGACGCCTGGACGGCGAGAGCGACTTCGAGTTCCGGATGCGCAAGATCTGCCATCTGCACCTGACCCGGTTCGTGCGCGTCCTGCTCGACCGCAAGGACCGCGCGAGCATGGCCGTCGGGCTCGAAGTGCGGGTGCCGTTCTGCGACCACCGCCTGGTCGAGTACGTCTACAACGCCCCCTGGTCCCTGAAGTCCTTCGACGGCAGGGAGAAGACCCTCCTGAGGGAGGCGACGGCGGACGTCCTGCCGCGCTCCGTGTACGACCGGGTGAAGAGCCCCTATCCCTCCACCCAGGACCCCAAGTACGCCATCGCCCTCCAGGAGCACGTCAGGGATCTCCTGGCCAAGCCCGCCCACCCGGTCTTCGACATCGTCGACCGGGACCGGGTGACGCGGGCGGCGGTACGCGACGTACCGCAGATCACCCAGGCGTCCCGGCGCGGGCTCGAACGCACGCTGGACCTGGCGCTCTGGCTCGATCTGTACAAGCCGGAGATCGTCCTGACCTGAGCGTCGCTGTCCTGAGTGACGCTGTCCTGAGCGTCGCCGCCCCGGCCGTCACTGCTCCGAGCAGCTGCGGACCGTCGGCTGCGGTGGAACCCGTTCCTCGGGGTCGGGTTCCACCGAGGTCGCCAGGGTGTCGAGGAAGCGCTGGAGCGCGGGTGCGCCGCCGGGGCCCAGGCTCCGGCGGACGGGCGGCACGGCCGCCGGAGCGCCGGAGCCGCGACTGGCCTTGGTGGTGGGGCAGGGGTGTTCCGTCGCGTCGACGATCACGGCCCGGCGTATGAACTCATCGACCGGGAGCCCGAGTTGGTCCGCGTTCCGCAGGACCGCTTCGTACTCTTCGGGCGTGAACAAGACCTGCACAGGCTTGGCACCGTCCATGAACGCATGATGCCGTCCGATCGTCCGCCGTGCGGTGCGGTTGGCATATTCGCGCTCGAAGGCGTGAAACGGAACGGTATCGACATGAACGGTCGGAAAGAGATGTAGGCCCCGACCGGACGGGGGAATCGCGATCGGGACCTACGTACTGTTCAACGGTGAACCAATAGCCGGTGTTCCCAGGTCGGGGCCCTGTCGCTGTGAGCTGCGTTACGTCCCTGACGGTGTCGAGAAGGGCACTTACCGCGACTCCGGGCCCGGGTCGTACGCCGCGGAAGAACGCGCGACGCGGAACCCCACATCGTCGATCCGGAACGTCGGATGGCTGCGGCGCCGCACCGAGGCCCGGCAGCTCCAGTGCTCGTCGAACCACCCACCGCCACGGAGCACCCGATAGGTGCCGTACACCTCGGGGTCGTAGAGATCCCAGCACCATTCCCAGACGTTGCCCAGCATGTCGTGCAGGCCCCACGCGTTGGGCTGCTTGCCGCCCACCTCGTGGATCCGTCCGGAGCCATTGCCGCCGTGCCAGGCGATCTCGTCGAGCGGCCCGTACCGCGCACCGGTCGTACCGGCCCGGCAGGCGTGCTCCCACTCGGCCTCGGTCGGCAGCCGGTAACCGTCGGCGGACGTGTCCCACTCGGCGCCTTCGGTGCCTTCTCCGTCGGTGCCGAGCCGGTAGGCGGGCGTCAGTCCCTCCCGCAGGGACAGGGCGTTGCAGAACCGGACCGCGTCCAGCCAGGAGACGCTCTCGACGGGCAGCCCGCCGCCGGTCGCGGTGCTCGGCCACTCGCCGGTGACTCGCGCGTACTGCTCCTGGGTGACGGGGAACGCCGCCAGTTCGTGGGCCGCGACCTCGACCGTCCAGCTGCGCCGCGTCCGCCGGTCCGACAGCATCACCTGCCCCGCCGGGACGCTGATCATCTCGTTCTCCGTACTCAGGTGGACAGCAGGCGGGCCGCACGCATCTGCAAGTAGCGCGTCTCGGGAACGCTCAGCGTACGCTTGGCCGCCAACTGGTAAGCCTCCCGGGCCGCTTCGGTCTCGCCCGCCCGCTCCAGGAGATGGGCGCGTACGGCATCGAGCCGGTGATGGCCCGCCAACCGGTCCTCGAGCGAAGCGACTTCGGCGAGCCCGGCACGCGGCCCGTGCACCATGGCGACGGCGACGGCCCTGCTCAGTTCGGCCATGGGCTCGGGAGTACGGCGTACGAGAATGTCGTAGAGGGCGAGGATCTGCGGCCAGTCCGTGTCGTCGGCGCGCGCCGCCTCGTCGTGCAGCGCGGCGATCGCCGCCTGTAGCTGGTACGCGCCCGCGGGGCCTTGGGAGAGGGCCTTCTCGACAAGGGCGGAGCCCTCCTCGATCGCGCGCCGGTCCCAGCGCGAGCGGTCCTGTTCGTCGAGCGGGATGAGCTCCCCGTGGGGGCCGGTGCGGGCCGCGCTGCGGGCCTCGGTGAGGAGCATGAGGGCGAGCAGCCCGGTCACCGCGCCCTCGTCGGGCAGCAAGGGGCGCACGGACCGGGTGAGCCGGATCGCCTCGCGCGCCAGATCCGCGCGGTGCAGGTGACTGCCGGAGGTCGCCGTATAGCCCTCGTTGAAGATGAGGTAGAGCACCTGGAGCACCACCGCGAGCCGCTGATCGCGGTCCTTCGGGTACGGCTGCCGAAAAGGCACCCCCTTGACCTTCGCCTTCGCCCTGCTGATCCGCTGCGCCATCGTCGCCTCGGGCACCAGATGGGCGCGGGCGATCTCGGCCGTGGTCAGACCGCCGACGGCGCGCAGCGTGAGGGCGACCTGCGCGGCGGGGCTGAGCGCGGGATGGCAGCACAGGAAGAGCAGGGTCAGGGTGTCGTCGTCGGACGGTGCGCGGCTCTCGCCCGGCGCGGGCGCCGTGAAGGCGTCCCGGGGCGACAGCTGGGCCGCCTCCTCCTCACGTCTGCGCCGCGCCTCGTCACTGCGCAGCTGATCCATGAGCCGTCGCGAAGCGACCCTGATCAGCCAGCCGCGCGGGTTCTCGGGAATGCCCTCCCTGGGCCATTGCCGTGCCGCGGCGAGCAGCGCCTCCTGTACGGCGTCCTCGGCCTCGCCGAAGTGCCCGTACCGGCGCAGGAGCGCGCCGAGGACCTGCGGCGCGTGCAGGCGCAGCAGGTCCTCGACCACGGCTTCGCCGTTCAGGACGCGTCGTCGGGGGCGCCCATGATGGGGCGGATCACCACCGGATAGAGAGGTGCGCCCTCGGGGACCGGACACTGCTGGATGCGGTTGGCGATCTCGGTCACGCGGTCCAGGCTCGCGCAATCCAGGACCCAGTACCCGGCGAGTACTTCCTTCGTCTCGCCGTAGGGACCGTCCGTGATCACCGGGCGGCCGTCCTTGTCCACGCCGACCAGGCGGGTCTGGGCGGGCTCGGCCAGACCCTGCGCGTCGAGCATCTCGCCGGACTCGGCCAGGTCGTCGTTCAGGGCGCCCATGAAGCCGAACATCGCCTGCAGATCCTTCTCGCTCCAGGACGGGCTCGTCGCGTTCGCCTTGCCGCTCTGCGCCTCGTAGTCCGCCTGCGTGCCCTGCACCATCACCAGGTACTTCATGACGTCACTCCTCGACTGTGCGGTGGTCACCCTTGGTGGGCAACTCTCACAGGGGACGTCGGAGCCGACCACCTGTTCTCGACATTACGCCGCGAGATTTCCGAGGACATCCGGAAGGACGTCTCCGGTAGCCGTCGCGGCCCCTCGCCCACCAGGACGTTTCGGTGGTCGCCGAATCGACGCGCGGCTACGGTCCGGGCATGACCTACGCACATCGAGCCGATCAGTTCCGCGCCCTGCACCGCGCCGGTGAGCCCCTGCTGCTGCCCAACGCGTGGGACCACGCCTCCGCCGCCGCGCTCGCCCACGGAGGCTTCCCCGCGATCGGCACCACCAGCCTCGGTGTGGCGGCCGCCGCCGGCAAGGCGGACGCCACGGGCGGCACACGGGAGGAGACCCTGCGCCTGGCCCACGGCCTGGCCCGGCTGCCCGCACTGGTCACCGTGGACATCGAGGGCGGCTTCAGCGAGCGGCCCGATGAGGTCGCGGCGCTCGCGGTGGAACTGGCCCGGGCAGGCGTCGTGGGCGTCAACATCGAGGACGGGCGCCCGGACGGGACGCTGACCGGCACGGCACAGCAGTGCGAGCTGATCCGCACCATCAAGGAGACCGTCCCCGCCCTGTTCGTCAACGCGCGCACGGACACGTACTGGCTGCGCGCCGGGGGAGCGGGGGAGACCGAGCGCCGGGCATCGGCCTACCAACTGGCAGGTGCTGACGGCCTGTTCGTCCCGGGCCTGCAGGACGAGGAAGTGATCGGTGGCCTTGTCGCAGGGGTGCTCGACATCCCGCTCAACATCCTCCACGCGCCCGGCGCCCTGACCTACCGGCGCCTCGCGGAACTCGGCGTGCGCCGGGTGAGCAGTGGCTCGCTGCTCTTCCGCGCCGCTCTGCACGCCGCCGTCGGGACGGCACGCTCGATCGCCCGGGGCGGCGCCGTGCCGGAGGACCTGCCTTCGTACGCTGACGCCCAGGCGCTCTCCGCGGCCTATGGCGAGGAGGGCTAGGCCCCCGGCTTCTCGTTCCCCTCGCCCTTCTCGTCCCCGTGCCCCGGCCACCACGCCGCGTGCCCGATCAGGGCCGTCAGCGCGGGTGTGAAGATCATCGCCATGACGAAGGCGGCGATGAGGATGCCGAAGGAGAGGGAGAAGCCCATCTGGGAGAGCGTCGAGTTGCCCGCGAGCATCAGCGTCGCGAACGTACCCGCCAGGATCACGCCCGCCGAGCCGATCGTCGGGCCGGAATGGCGCACCGCCGTGCCCGCCGCGTCGTGCGGGGTGCGGCCCTCGCGTGCCTCCTCGCGCAGCCGCGACACCATCAGGATGTTGTAGTCCGTGCCGAGGGCGACCACGAACAGATACATGATCACCGGCAGCATGAACATCAGCCCGGGCTGGCTGCCGATCTGCTGGAAGAGCAGCGAGGTCGCGCCCAGGGTCGCGCCGAAGCCGAGGGCGACGGACACCATCAGGTACCAGGGCGCCACCAGGCTCCGCAGGAGCAGGCCGAGGATGACCATGATGGCGAGGGCGGCCACCGGGAAGACCACCGAGTAGTCGCGGTCCACCGCCTTGTTGATGTCGACGTACACCGCCGTCGTCCCGCCGACGAGCGCCTCGGTGCCTGCCGGAGCGTCCTCGTGGGCGGTCGGGCGCAGCCGGTCCTTGACGGTCGCAAGGGCCTTGTCGGAGGCGGGCGGGTCCGTGAGGATCACGTCGAACGACGCCGTCGTGCCGTCCGGGTTCATGCGGGGAGCGGAGACCTCGCCCACGCCCCGGACGTCGTCAAGCTGCCCCCGGAAGGCGGCTGTCCGCGCTGTGGGGAGCGGGCCGTCGTCGGTCGAGGTGAGGTAGACGGAGGTCGGGTCGGTGGAGCCCGCCGGGAAGCCCTTCTGGAGGTTCTCCAGGGCGACCATCGACTCCTTGTCCTTGGGCAGCGAGGAGCCCGCCAGGTCGAAGTTGGCCCGGTAGCCGAGGGCGCCAAGGGTGAGAGCGCCCATGAACACCGCCGACACCAGGGCCCAGACAGCGGGCTTGCGTGCGATGGACGCGCCAAGGCGCGCGAATCCGGTGCCCTGCGGCTCCCGCTGCCACGACTTCGACGGCCAGAACACCTTCGTGCCGAGCAGCGAGACGACGGCGGGGACCAGCGTGAGCCCGGCGAGCAGCGTCACGAAGACCGCGATGGCCAGGGCGGGCCCCATCGACCGCAGCATGCCGAGCGAGGAGAGCGTGAGGGCGGCGAACGCGACGATGACGGCGCCCGCCGCCGAGGTGATCGCCTCGCCGACCCGTTCGACGGCGTGCACCATGCCGCCCTTGGGATCCTCGCCCGCCCGCAGGGCCTCTCGGTAGCGGAAGAGCAGGAACAGGATGTAGTCCGTGCCGACGCCGAACAGGACGACGGTGAGCAGCTGCTCGATGGAGGAGTCGGCCTTCATGTCGAAGGCCTTGTTCGCGGAGGCGATCAGACCGGTCGCCATCGGCGAGATGAGGCCGATCAGGACCACGGGGAGCAGCGCGATGATCGGGCTCCGGAAGATCACCAGGAGCAGCACGATGATGATCACGATCGTGCCGACCCCGACGAGCAGTCCGGCCCGCTCCGACGCGTCGCTCTCGTCGAGCGCCTGCGCGGCGGATCCGGTGATCCCCGCGGACAGGTCCGTGCCCTTCAGCTCGGGCTTGAGATCGGACCGCAGGTCCTTGACCGCGTCCTGCTGTGCGGTGTCCTCGGGGTTGGTGAGCTTCGGCATCGCGACGACCGACGTCCGCACGAGTTTGTTGGGCGAGACCGCGCCGGGCACGACCGCCTGCACCTCGGGGATCTTCTTGGCCCGCAGGTCCTTGGAGATGCGGGTGACGTCCGCGGAGTCGGCCGCCGTCAGCTTCCCGCCGTCGGAACGCTGGAAGACGATGATCGCGCCGACGTTCTGCTGTTCGGGGAACTCCGCTTCCTGTATGTCCGCCGCGCGGATGGACTCGTAGTGGTCAGGAAGGAAGCTCGCCTCGTCGCTGCTCGAGGTGAGTTTCGGCGCAAGGGAGATCACGGCACCGGCCGCCACCACCCACGCCAGAATGATCCACCACGGGCGACGGACCACGAATCGGCCCAGGCCAGAGAACATCGGCTGCTGCCTCTCCCTCGCCCCCGAGGCGTAACAGATGCGTTCCGACCAAGGATCTTCCGGACCGGGCGACCCCGCCACTTGAGCCGTTCGGCGCAGCGGCGGGGCGCGCCCGCGGACGCTTGGGGGCGCCCGTGTGCCGTCAGAAGTTGATCATGTGCCCGGCCAGGCCGTGCACCGCTTCCTTGACCGCCTCGCCGAGCGTCGGGTGCGCGTGGACGTTGCGCGCGACCTCGTGCACCGTCAGGTCCCACTGCTGGGCCAGGGTCAGCTCGGGAAGCAGTTCGGTGACGTCGGGGCCGATCAGGTGGGCGCCGATGATCTCGCCGTACTGGGCGTCACTGATGATCTTGACGAAGCCGACGGTGTCGCCGAGGCCGTGCGCCTTGCCGTTCGCCATGAACGGGAACTTGGCGACCTTGACGTCGAAGCCCTTCTCCTTCGCCTGTGCCTCCGTCCAGCCGAAGCTGGCGATCTGCGGCTGGGAGTAGGTGGCGCGCGGGATCATCGGGTAGTCGAGTTCCATCGTCTCGGCGCCGGAGAGGGTCTCCGCGGCCACGACGCCCATGGACTCGGCGGTGTGCGCGAGCATCAGCTTCGCGGTGACGTCACCGATGGCGTAGATGTGCGGCACGTTCGTCCGCCCCCGCCCGTCGATGTCGATGGCGCCGCGCTCGGTCAGCGCCACACCCGTCGCCTCCAGGCCGAAGCCGGTGACGTTCGGGGCGAAGCCGATGGCCTGCAGGACCTTGTCCGCCTCCAGGACCTCCTGCTTGCCGTCCTTGCCGGTCACGGTGACCTTGACCTGCGGGCCCGACTCGTCGATCGACTCGACGCGGGTCGAGGTCCGCACGTCGATGCCGAGCTTGCGGTACTGCTTGGCGAGCTCCGTCGAGACGTCCGCGTCCTCAAGGGGCGCGATGCGGTCCAGGAACTCGACGATCGTGACCTTCACGCCGTAGTTGTGCAGGACGTAGGCGAACTCGATGCCGATGGCGCCCGCGCCCGCGATCACGATGGACTGCGGCACGCTGTCGGCGAGGATCTGCTCCTCGTACGTCACGACCCGCTCGGAGCGCCGCGTGCCGGGCAGCAGCTTCGGCGTGGCGCCCGTGGCGATGACGCAGTTCTCGAACGTGATCGTGTCCGTGGTGCCGTCCGACTTGGCGACCTGGAGCGTGTTCGCGTCGAGGAACGTGCCCCGGCCGTCGAACTCCGTGATCTTGTTCTTCTTCATCAGGAAGTGGACGCCCTTGACGCGGCCGTCCGCGACCGTGCGGCTGCGGTTGAACGCCTCGCCGTAGTCGAAGGACACATTGCCGTCGACCTTGATGCCGTACGTCTTCTGCTCGTGCGTGAACAGATGTGCCAGTTCCGCGTTGCGCAGCAGCGCCTTGGTCGGGATACAGCCGACGTTGAGGCAGACACCTCCCCAGTACTTCTCCTCGACGACCGCTACCCGCTTGCCCAACTGGGCGGCGCGGATGGCGGCCACATAGCCGCCGGGTCCTGCTCCGAGCACGACGACGTCGAAGCGGTCTTCCATGGGGAGGTCCTCTCTGGTGGTGCGTATCGGGTGTCTGGTGGTGCGTATCGGGCGGTACGTGACTCGCGCACGTCCGATCATGCGCCATCCGGCCGCCTCGCGGGCGGTCGGGTGTCCGATGTCATGCCGCCCGCCCCTGGCCGTGTCCTCAACCGCCCCTGTGGGCAAGCCCGTTGGTGATCGGTACCGGGTTCACCCGGCCGTGGGCCCCGGGATAGTGTCGCTGTGACGGAGCAGCAACCCATGTCCCTGTGAGAAACCCATATCCCTCTGGGAGAGGTGGAGAACGCACTGTGGCCGCAGACGACCTGTCGATAAGAACGTCCATCCCCTTCGACGTGCCGACGTCGGCACGTGCCTACGGCTGGATGCTCGGAGGCAAGGACAACTACGCGGTCGACCGCGAATTCCTGTTGCGGACGCTGCCCGACTTCCCCGAGTGCGTCGACATCGCCCGGCAGAACCGCGAGTTCCTGTTCCGCGTCGTGCGTCATCTGACCGAGGCGGGGATCCGCCAGTTCATCGACATGGGCTGCGGTCTGCCGACCGACGACAACGTCCACCAGGTCGCGAGGCGCTTCGCACCGGACACCCGCGTCGTCTACGTGGACATCGACCCGATCGTCCTCGCGCACGGCAGGGCGCTGCTCGCCGACGACTCCACCACCACTGTCATCAACGGCGACATGCGCGACCAGGACGCGATCCTGGAGCACCCCGACATGACCCGCCTCATCGACTTCGACGAGCCGGTCGCGGTGCTCTTCCTCTCGGTGGTGCACCACCTCACCGACGCCGACGGCCCCCGCCGCGTGCTGCGCACGATCATCGACCGTGCCGCCCCCGGCAGCTACCTCGGCCTCTCGCAGGTCGTCGCCGACGACCCGGCCCGCGGTGCCGCGATGACCGCGCACATCTCCGGCGGCGGCGTTCCCTGGCAGACCCGCACCCCGGCCGAACTCGACACCCTCCTGAACGGTCTGGAGCCGGTCGAGCCGGGCCTGGTGAACCTGGTCGACTGGCGCCCCGACGCCGACCAGCCCCCGCTCGCCCCGGTCCACGAGGACCTGGCCCCCTACCTGGGAGCCACCGAGCAGAACAAGGGGATCTACGAGTACGGGGGTTTGCTCCGCAAGGCATAGCCATACACAATGGTGTGCATGATCCAGCACCTGACCGCCGCCGTGAGGACCTTCGGGGTCCCCTGGCGTCGTGGGTGCGAGCGATCGGGTCGCTAGCTGCCCGGGAATCCGTTCCCGACTGTCCGGAGTTCCGCCTCCGTGACGCCACCCGTTCACTCACAACTGAAGGATCACCATGACTGTGGTTTCTCCCGCGACCGCGGCTTCCCCCGCCGTCGCCCCCACTCTCCGCGACGCCCGCGTCCCCGCCGACGGCATGTACGAAGGCCGCCGCACCCTGCGCCGCGTACCCGAAGGCTGGGAAGAGCGTCCCTACGAACTGATCGACGTCGTCCCCCAGGGGCGCCTCATCGGCGCCGAGATCCGCGGCGTCGACCTCGCTGAGCCGCTGACACCCGCGCTGCGCGAGGAGCTCAATCGCGCCCTCTTGGAGTGGAAGGTCCTCTTCTTCCGCGGCGCCGACATCACCTCCGAGCAGCAGCGCGCCTTCGCCCTCAACTGGGGCGACCTGGAGACCAATCCGCTGCTCGCACGGGGCTCGGCCGACGACGTCGTGCGGTTCGACAAGGGCGGCAGCGGCATCCCCACGTACGAGAACGTCTGGCACGCCGACGTCACCTTCCGCGAGAACCCCGCGCTCGGTGCCGTCCTGCAGCTGCGCGAGGTGCCGCCGGTCGGTGGCGACACGATGTGGGCGGACATGGCAGCCGCGTACGACAACCTCCCCGACGAGGTGAAGGCCCGCATCGACGGGGCCCAGGCGGTGCACGACTTCATCCCCGGCTTCATCCGCTTCTACGGCCCCGAGAAGCTGATCCAGCTCCAGGAGCAGTTCCCGCCGGTCACGCACCCCGTGGTGCGCAGGCATCCGGAGACCGGGCGGAAGATGCTCTTCGTGAACACCTCCTTCACGACGCACATCGTGGGCATGGAGCGTGCGGAGAGCGACCGCCTTCTGAGCTACCTGGTCCGGCAGGCACAGGTCCCGGAGTACCAGGTGCGGTTCCACTGGCAGGCCGGTGACGTCGCCTTCTGGGACAACCGCTCCACCCAGCACTACGCGGTCGACGACTACGCCCCGCACCGCCGCGTGGCCGAGCGCGTCGCGATCGCGGGAGACCGCCCGTACTGAGCAGGGCTGAGCAGTACTGCCCAGCCCTGAGACCCGTCCTCGTCTTCGGAAGGACCTTCATGGCAGCCGCAGAGCGCTTCCCGCTGACGCCCGAGCCGATCCACGTCCCCGACGCGGTGCTCGACGACCTCAGGGAGCGACTGCGGCTGACGAGGTGGCCCGACGACGTCGGCAACGACGACGGGTACTACGGCGTCCGCCGCGGCTACCTCCAGGAGTTGGCCGACCACTGGCTGCACCACTACGACTGGCGCAAGGCCGAAGCGGCGATCAACTCCTACGAGCACTACCGGGTCACGGTCGACGGCGTGCCGGTGCACTTCATGCGCAGGCCCGGCGTCGGCCCCGCCCCCACCCCGCTCGTCCTCACGCACGGCTGGCCCTGGACCTTCTGGCACTGGTCCAAGGTCGTCGACCGGCTCGCCGACCCCGCCGCGTTCGGCGGTGACCCGGCCGACGCGTTCGACGTCATCGTCCCTTCCCTGCCGGGCTTCGGCTTCTCCACGCCGCTGCCCGACCACCCCGACATGAACTTCTGGAAGGTCGCCGACCTCTGGCACACCCTGATGACCGACACGCTCGGCCACGAGAAGTACGCCGCCGCCGGATGTGACGTCGGCGCCCTCGTCACCGGTCAGCTCGGCCACAAGTACGCCGACGAACTGCACGGCATCCACATCGGCTCCGGCCTGAAGCTCACCCTCTTCAACGGCGACCGGGGCTGGGACCTCAGCGGCGGACAGCCGATCCCCGAAGGTCTTTCCGAGTCCGGGCACCGCCAATTCCTCTCCCTGGAACGGCGGTTCGCCGCCCACCTGGCTGTGCACGTGCTCGGACCGAGCACCCTCTCCTACGGGCTCAGCGACTCGCCGGTCGGTCTGCTCGCCTGGATCCTCGAACGCTGGGACAAGTGGAGCGACAACCACGGCGACGTGGAGAGCGTCTTCTCCAAGGACGATCTCCTCACCCACGCCATGATCTTCTGGGTGAACAACGCCATCGGAACGTCGGTGCGTTACTACGCCAACAACAACCGCTACCCCTGGACGCCCTCGCACGACCGCAGGCCGGTCATCGAGGCGCCGACCGGCATCACCTTCGTCGGCCACGAGAACCCGCCCGGTGTCACCACCACCGAGCAGCGCGTCGAGAGCTGGCTCGCCGGCGACCGCGCCGACTGGTACCACCACGTCAACCTCACCGCGCACGAGAGCGGCGGCCACTTCATCCCGTGGGAGATCCCCGACGGCTGGGTGGACGACCTGCGCCGCACCTTCCGCGGCCGACGCTGAGGCGTTGTCACTCCACGTCGCTCAACGCTCAAGCACCCGCTGCCACGTGACCTCGCCGTCCTGCCACTCGTCCGTCGGGGAGAGCCCCGCGGCGGTGGCGACGGCGGCCGATGCCCGGTGGTCCGGGTGGACGTGCGCGATGATGCCGCGCACGTCCGGCTGCCCCGTCAGCCAGCCGACGAGTCCGCGGGCCGCCTCCACCGCGATGCCCCGCCCCTGCCAGGGAGTCCCCACCACCCAGGCGATCTCGGCGACGAGGTCGCCGCTGCCGTCGGCGCCGGGTACGACCGTCGCCTGGACGGTCCCGGCCAGGCAGCCCTCGTCGCGCAGCCGCAGCACCCAGTTGCACCAGGAGACCTCCGGGTCCGGGGCCCCCGCGGTCATCCGCCGGTAGCGGGCACGCAGGGCCTGCGGATCGTCGGGAGCGCCTCCGATGAAGGCATGCAGCCCCGGATCGGAGAGCACGACGGCCATCTCGTCCGCGTGCTCGACCTCAAGAGGTACGAGGACGAGGCGGGCGGTGCCGATCTCCTGGGCGAGGACCGTGGGCATGGATGACTCCTTGGGCGGACCGGTGCGGCCGGGCGGGGCGAGAGGTGCGGCAGGGGCAGGACTGTCAGTGGTGGCTGCGAGTATCCAGGCCATGAACCCGATCCACCTCACCGACCTCGAAGAAGCCGTGCGCGGCAGCTGGGGCCCTGACACCTACCCGTCGGACTCCTCCCGCCCCTGGCCCCCCGACAACCCGGCCCGCGGCCAGTGCGGCGTCACCGCGCTGCTCCTCCAGGACCTCCTTGGCGGCGAGTTGATACGGGGCGAGGTGCGTGTCGGCGGCGAGTGGACCGACCATCACTGGTGGAACCGTCTCGGCATGGGCCTGGAAGTCGACCTCACCCGCGAGCAGTTCCGCCCGGAGGAGATCGTCAGTGCGGGAATCGTCGTCCCACGCCCCGCGCAGATCAACCGCCTCCGCGAGGAGTACGAGTTGCTGCGCGGCCGCGTCCTGGAGAAGCTGGGCGGCCCATGGTGAGGCAGGAGACGCCCCGTCCCGCGGTCACGTGACTGTCGGTTCACGCGCCGGGCACGTCCTGGCGGCGGCCGAGCAGGAAGGCTCGCTCGGCGGCGTTCTCGGTGCGGGCGAGTGCGGCGTCGTAGGCGCGGGCCGCTTCTTCGGTGCGGCCCAGGCGGCGGAGCAGGTCGGCGCGGATGGCGTGGAAGAGGTGGTAGCTGTCGAGAGCGAGCTCGTCGACCAGGGGCAACGCCTGGGCGGGGCCCTTGACTTCGGCCACCGCGACGGCGCGGTTGAGGGCCGCGACCGGGCTCGGGGCCACGGCCAGGAGCTGGTCGTACAGCTGGAGGATCTGGCCCCAGTCGGTGTCCGCCGCGGTCGGCGCGTCGCTGTGCACGGCGTTGATCGCGGCCTGGATCTGGTACGGCCCAGGACGGTCGCGGCGCAGGCAGCGACGGACGAGCGCCTGTCCCTCGGTGATCAGCGCCTGGTCCCACCTGCCTCGGTCCTGGTCGGCGAGGAGGACGAGCTCGTCGTCCGCGGTGGTCCTGGCCGCCCGCCGCGACTCGGAGAGCAGCATGAGCGCGAGCAGACCCAGGGCCTCCGGCTCGTCGGGCATCAGCTCGGTCAGGAGCCGTCCCAGGCGGATCGCTTCGGCGCAGAGATCATCGCGGACGAGCGCGTCCCCCGCACTGGCCGTGTGCCCCTCGTTGAAGACGAGATAGATGACGGCGAGCACCGCGCGGAGCCGCTCCGGCAGATCGGCTTCGTGGGGGATCCGGTACGGGATGTGCGCGTCGCGGATCTTTCCCTTGGCCCGCACGATCCGCTGGGCCATGGTCGCTTCCGGCACCAGGAAGGCACGCGCGATCTCCGTGGTGGTCAGGCCGCCGAGGAGCCGCAGTGTGAGGGCGACCCGCGCCGCGGGGGCGAGCGCCGGATGGCAGCAGGTGAAGATCAGACGCAGTCGGTCGTCACGCACGGGTCCCTCCCCGGCCGGTGTCTCGTGGGCGTGCAGCAGCGCGGCCTGCGCGTGCCGGTCCTCGCGGGACGACTCCCTGCGGAGGCGGTCGATCGCGCGGTTGCGGGCGGTGGTGATGATCCAGCCCGCCGGGCTCGGCGGCAGTCCGGTGGACGGCCACCGCTGCACCGCCGTGGTGAACGCTTCCTGGACCGCCTCCTCGGCGATGTCGATGTCGCCGAAGACGCGGACCAGGACGGACACCGCGCGCCCGTACTCCGCGCGGAAGATCCGCTCGGTCACCTCGGACGTGATCCGCTCGGTCACCTCGGACGTGTCCCGCTCGGTCACCTCGGACGTGTCCCGCGGGGCATCCGACGCCACTAGCGGGATCCGTGCTGCAGCGGCCTGACCTCGATGGGCAGGGTGATGGCACGGGCCACCTTGCGCCCCCAGGCGAGCGCCTCGTCCAGATCGGCCGCCTGGATGACGGTGAATCCGCCGAGATGCTCCTTGCCCTCGACGTACGGGCCGTCGGTCGTGAGCACCTCGCTGTCCTTGAGCCGCAGCACGGTCGCCGTGCTCGGCGGGAAGAGGCCCCCGCCGAAGACCCAGGCGCCCGCCTCCCGGATCTCGGCCTTCACGGCCTCGAGGTCGCGCACGATCGGTTCGAGGACCTCCGGCTCCGGTACGTCGCCGTCGGGCTGATAGATGCTGAGCAGGTACTGATTCATGGCTGCCTCTCCTGGCGGATCGCCCCGGGGCCGGCCCGGTGCCGACCTCTCACTGTCTATACGAACGGCGACCGGACGGATCGACATGCCATCGATTTGCCATCGACACGCCCTCGACAGGGCCGAGCAAGTTCCGCCGGATATTCACGCCGCGCGCTCTCGGCTAGCGGCCGGAGATGATCGCGTCGAGATGCCGCAGTGCCGCCGTCACCCTCGCCGGATCGTCGAAGAACGGGTCGTCCGGGACGGGCAGTGACCCCGCGAGGGCGAGCCCGCGGCCCCGCGCCCACGTAGCGTCGTCGACGTCGACCGCCGCGCGGAAGGCGCCGCGGGCCTCGTCCGGGAGAAACAGCCACGCGGGCAGCAGGTCCACCGCGGGGTCGCCCACGGCCAGGGTCCCGAAGTCGATGACGGCGCTCAGCCGGCCGTCGACCGCCAGGAGATTGCCGGTCGCGAGGTCTCCGTGCACCCACACCGGCGGACCGTCCCACGCGGGCGCCGCGAGAGCCGCCTCCCACACGGCGGTCACCGCGTCACTGTCGACGATCCCCGCCGCCTTCAGCTTCGCGATCTTGGACCGTACGAGGGAGTCGGCGAACAAGGAGTCGCACTCGGTGCCCACTCGTTCCCCGCGGAAGGCGTTGCTGAGCCGTGGGCCCGGACCGCCCGCGGGGTCGATCCGCCGCAGCGCGGTCACGAACCCGGCGAGGTCGGCCGCCGCCCCGAGCGGATCGGCGAGGGAGCCGGTGGTCGCGGTCTCGCCCTCCAGCCACCGGTAGACGGACCAGGGGAAGGGGTAGCCCTCGCCGGGCGCGCCCTTGCCCAGCGGCTCGGAGACGGTGAGCGGCAGCTGCGGGGCGAGCCACGGCAGCCACCGCTGCTCCGCCTCCACCTGTCCGACCCAGCGGCGGTAGCGCGGCAGCCGTACGGACATGTCGTCGCCGAGCCGGTACGTCGCGTTGTCCATGCCGGACAGCGGGACCGGAGTCAGCGGCAGGTCCGCCCACTGGGGGAACTGCGCCGCGAGCAACCGGCGGACCAGGTCCACGTCGATGGACGGGTCCCGATCGAGCGCGTGATCGGCGTCGAGTTCGCGGGCGACGTCGCGTTCGTCGGGTCGGTCCGATGACATGGGTGCAACCCCCGTTCATGGACAGCGGCCTGGGGGGGGGGGGGGGGGGGGGGGGAAGAGAGGGGGGGGGGGGGGGGGGGGGGGGGGGGGGGGGAGGGGGGGGGGGGGGGGGGGGGGGGGGGGGGGGGGGGGGGGGGGGGGGGGGGGGGGGGGGGGGCCGGACGCCCCCCCCCCCCCCCCCCCCCCCCCCCCCCCCCCCCCCCCCCCCCCCCCGCCCCTCCCCCCCCCCCCCCCCCCCCCCCCCCCCCCCCGCTGTCGTGGATGTCGAGGCCTCATCCCACCGTCAGGGCCGAGGCCGCGTCCACTCATTTACCCCCGGTCGCGGGGCGGACGGGTTCAGAACGCGAGGGCCGCACCCTCCGCGACACTCGCCCGCATCTCGCAGCTGTTGCCGAAGGTCGTGGACCACGCGACTCGTCTGCCCTGCCACACACCGTCGACGGTGACCACCACGGGCTTCCACTCCTTCGTGCAGACCATGCCGGACGGCTCGCCGACCAGCTGGGCGAACTCGCCGTTGGTGGCGAGCAGTTCCGCGCAGGCGGCGGACGCCGAGGGGTGGCTCCCCGAGGCCTTGGGCGTACAGGTCAGGGTCACGGCGCGTTGCATGGTCGCGGTGTCCGCTTCTTCGCCCTGGCCGACGGCGAGGACCAGCGACGAGGGCGCGTAGAGGCCGGCGGGGGCGGCCTTGGACTGGGCGACCGCCGTGCCAGAGGTTCCGGACATCACGCAGGCGGCCACGACAGCGGTGGCGCCCACCGTCTTGAGGAAGAAACGCACGTCAACTCTCCTTTGTTGCGGGGGATTTCCTGACTTTCTGCTTGCAGACGGGAGTTTTGCCGGTGCGGAGAGTGATCACCAAATGTGTGGTCGATTTCCGGATGCCTGTGTCCGCTCAGCGGTCACCGCATGACCGTTCGGGCAGCTCAGGGCGGATGATGGAGGTGCGGGGGAGGCGGATGAAAGGTGTCCAACATGTGGACCGGAGGGAATGGTGCAAGTAAGAACAACCGTCTGACCTGCAACGACAGTTGATCTGATTTTCTACCGGAATCCAGGGTCGACCGGAAAGCATCGGTGCTACTAGCTGCTGCCCAGCTTGACGCTGATCCGCTGACCGACCCCCTTTGTGCTGCTGAGGTCCCCGAAGGTCAGCTTCAGGGAGGCACCCGTGACCGCCGACGTGACCGTGGCGGGCTTGGCCGTCACCGCGGACACGGCGCGGTTCCAGGTGAGCGTCAGGGAGGTCCGCGCGCGCATCGGGTCGCTGACGCAGATGACCGCCGTGCCGTCGCTCTTCTCGCTGATCTGCACCGAGCAGGGCGCGCTAGCGGTGAGCTTGCCCGCGGTGCCGCCGAGCCAGAAGTTGACCCCGGTGAAGCCGAGCGAGGGCACGGAAACCCCTTGCTGACTGTCGGAGTTGACCAGGACCTGAAGCCATCCGGTGTCCGCCGACCGGGCCGCCGTCTGCGCCGCGCTCGCGCCCGGCATCAGGACGTAGGCGTACGTCCCGTTCGTGGGGGCGGTGCCGTGGTCGACGTACATCGTGAGGTACGTGCGGGCGAGCGCGGTCGTGGCGCCGCCCTTGTTGATGTCGCTCCACTTGCCGGTGCGCTCCTCGCGCAGCGCCTTCACCGCCGCGCCGCCCGGGAAGACATAGCCGCCGTGGCCCCCGATGTGTGCCCACTTGGCGCCGGTGAGGCTCGCGGACCAGGGGGCGGTGGTCGGCTTGGTGACGCCGTCCACCTGGAAGGGGGCGGTGCCCGTCGGGCCGAGGTTGCGGTTCTCGACGGTCGTCTCGACCGCGGTGCCGTCCGTGCAGACGATGCCCGCGCCCAGGCAGACGATCGCGTCGTCCAGGCAGAACCAGGACTTCTTCGCGCGCAGGGTGCTCTGCAGGCCCTTCACGTACTGCCCGATGGCGGCACGTTGACCGTCGCTCGCGCCGCCCACCCACTTCACGTCCGGCAATGACGCGCCCCAGTCGCCACCCGCCGCGTCCGCGAGCGCCTTGCGCGACGCCGTGATGCCGGGCAGCCGGTACGGGTCGACGGTGGGCCAGAAGGCGTCGCTGTACTGCCCGTTGGCGTAGGTGTCGCCCCACCAATAGAGCATGCCGGAGCCCGTGTGCCAGCCGCGCAGATTCTCGCCGTTGCCCGTCTCGTAGTACGTGATGCGGGGATCGGCCATGCTGATCGAAGCCGCCCAGCCGGGGCGCCGGTGTGTGGCGCGGGCCATGTTGGGGAAGATCCGGTGGCCGGTGGGCTCGGCGATCGGGCTCACCGAAGCGTCGTCCTCGACCCCCTGGAGACGGGCCAGGCCTGTCAGGCCGAGCGAGGAGTCGCTCAGCGGCGGGCTGTAGTAGTCGCGCCGCATCCAGCCCTTGACCAGACCGCGCCAGCGCGCGTTCTCTGCCGGGCTCGCACCCTGACCGAGCAGCACCACGGCGGACATGATGGGGTGGCCGCGCCGATGGTCGTCGGCCTGCGTCTTGGTGGCGTCGGAGGCGGCGAGGCCGCGGCTGATGGCCCGGCCCGCGACGCCGTCCATGACGAGGCCGTTGTAGATGAACGGGGCCCACGCCTTCTCCACGGCATCGAAGACGATCTGCTTCTTGGTGTCCGTGACCTCCCAACTGGAGCCGCGCAGCAGGGAGAAGAGCATGCCGAGCCCGCCGAGCATCACCGATCCGTACGACCCCGTGTAGGGCACGGTGGTGTGCTGGACGAACGAGCCGTCGGTGTAGAGACCGTCGCCGGTCGTCACGTACGGGAAGACGGGGGAGAGGGCGTCCCTGGCCAGCGCGATCTTCGCGGCATCGGCGCCGACGACGCCGCGCAGCGCGAGCACCCGGCACAGGTCGACACGGTTCGCGCCGGTGCTCGTCCCGGTGTAGCTGCCCACCGCCGAGTCGGGCACGAAGTGGTCCACGGCCTTGCAGTAGTTGGCCACTTGGGTCGCCGACAGCTGGTCGTACATCAGCACGCAGACATCGAGGAGGCTCTGCGGGGCGCCTATCTGCCAGCTGTACCAGTTACCGAACCGAGCCTGGTTCGCGTTGTAGACCTGCGAATGGAGATGGTCGAGGCCGGTGAGGATGTCGGCCTTCAGACCCGCGTCGCCGGTCAGGCCCGTCCCCTCCTGCCGGTAGGCCTGGGCCATGGTGCTGAGCCTGCTGTAGCCGGTCACCACGTTCGCCGAGTAGCCGTACGACTCCTGGTCGGTGTCCGGGTCGGGATCCGCGTACGAGGCGTCCGGCCACAGGGAGCCCGTGGCCGGAGCCATGGTGGCGCGCAGCTCTCTCGCGGTGGCGCCGAGTGCGGCGAGGCGGCTCTTGAAGGGCTCGGCCGTGGGCGAGAACCCCTCGCCGAGTATCAAGGTGCGCCACGTGGCGCGCAGCGCCGCGTACTCGTCGGCAGCCGCCGCCGCTCCCGCCTCGTCGGAGGGCAGCAGCCCCGAGGCCGTCAGGGCGAGAGCGGAGCCGCCGGTGGTGAGCAGGAACGCACGGCGGGACCAGGGAGAGTGCATGGGGTCTCCGATGGTGGAGGTGGGGGAGAGGCAGGGCGAGCGGATGGGCGCGCGAGTTCCGCGGGAAGCTTGAAAGAGCAAGCGCTTTCTAGCATGGGTCCAGGCCACTGCTCAATGGGTCGGGCCATGCGCTGTAGCGTCAGGGCCATGAACGATCACGCAGTGGTGGATGTGGGCGACGTACGCCTGGCCTATCGGACCTGGGGCGACTCGTACGGAGCGCCCGTCGTGCTGCTGCACGGGCTCGGCGGCTCCTCGGCGACCTGGGAGCAGGTCGGGCAGGTGCTCGGCGAGGAGTGGCGGGTGTACGCGATTGATCTGCGCGGGCACGGGGAGAGCGACTGGCCGGACGAGTACTCGGTCGAGCTGATGCGGGACGACGTGCTCGGCTTCCTGGACGAGCTCGGCCTCGACCGCGTCGGCGTCGTCGGCCACTCCATGGGCGGGGTCGTGGCGTACCTGCTCGCCGAGGATCACCCGGACCGCGTCGAGCGTCTCGTTCTGGAGGAGACGCCGCCGCCCTATCCGCGCGACATGGTCGACGCTCCCCGCCCCGACGAGGCCATCGACTTCGACTGGTCCGTGTCCCCCGCGGTCCGCGCCCAGATCTTCGACCCGGACCCGGAGTGGGCCGAGCGGCTCGGTGAGATCGTCGCTCCGACCCTGATCGTGGCGGGCGGCCCGGACAGCGGCATGCCGCAGGGGCGCATCCCCGACATGGCGACGGCGATCCCCGACTGCCGGATGATCACGATCCCGGTCGGGCACTCGGTGCACGAGGGGAGCCCGCAGCAGTTCGCGGAGCAGGTCAGCGAGTTCTTCACCAGCTAGTTCCTCGGCGAGTTCCTCGGCTGGTTCCTCAACTGGTTTCTCAACAGATGGCGGTGGGGGGGGGGGGGGGGGGACCCCCCCCCCCCCCCCCGGGGGGGGGGGGGGGTGCATCCCCCAGGGGCACCCACCCCAGAAACCGGCGTGCCGGGCGCTTCCTCCCCCTC
>NZ_JBVIHP010000010.1:57265-92241 GCF_055570235.1 Streptomyces sp. NPDC031274
GTCGACGGGTTCTCCACCAGCTGTTTCCTCGGCGGTTTCCTCTTTTGTTTCCCCACTTTTTTCCCCAACGGATGGCGGGGCGGGGCGTGTCCCGCCCCCCCCCCGCCGCTGACTAGGCTGGGGACGGTGTTCACCTCTCAGGGACCCACACTCCGGGAACTGGCCGTGCAGGCGCTCTCCTCCATCGAGGACGGCTACGACCTGCTGGCCCCGAAGTTCGACCACACCCCGTTCCGCACGCCCGACCGGATGCTGCACGCGGTCGCGGAGACACTGCGTGGCCTCGGGCCTTTCGACGCGGGTCTGGATGTCTGCTGCGGCACCGGCGCGGGCGTCGAGACGCTGCTGCCGCTGTGCCGCGAGCGGGTCACCGGCGTCGACTTCAGCGCCGGGATGCTGGCCCGGGCGCAGGCCGCTCTGGAGCATCGGGACCGTGTGGAGCATCGGGACGGTGGGCCCGCGGTGGAGTGGGTGCGGGCCGACGCCCGTGCCCTGCCCTTCGCCGAGGCCTTCGACCTGGCGGTCAGCTTCGGGGCGTTCGGGCACTTCCTGCCCGCCGAGCGGCCACGGCTGTTCGCGGAGGTCGGCGGGGTGCTGCGGCCCGGCGGGGTCTTCGCCTTCCCGATCGGGGCGCCGCAGCCCATGACATCGCCCTTGTACTGGGCGCTGCTCGGCTTCGACGGGGTGATGCGGGCGCGGAATCTGCTGTGGCGTCCGCCGTTCGTCATGTACTACCGGACCTTCCCGCTGCGAGGTGTTCTTGAGGACCTGCGCCGGGCCGGGTTCACTGTGCGGCTGCACGCGCTGGACGAGTTCGGTCGCCGTGCCGACGGCAGCCCCAACTGGTGCCTCGTCGAGGCGCGGAAGGCCTGAGCTCGGCACATCGAGATTCAGGGAAAGCGGCCATAGGTCATCGGCCATCGGTCACTGGAACGCTTTGCGGTAGGCCTGCGGGCTGACCCCAGCGACACGCTTGAAGCGGTCACGGAAGGCTGTGGGTGAGCCGAAGCCGACCTGTACGGCGATGCGCTCGACGGAGTGCCCCGTCGTTTCGAGCAGGTGCTGGGCCTGCCGGATCCGTGTGCGGTGCAGCCACTGCAGCGGCGTACTGCCCGTCTGCTCACGGAAGCGGCGCAAGAGGGTACGGGTACTCATGCCCGCCCGGCCCGCGATGTCCTCCAGGGTGAGCTCGCGCTCGGCGTTCTCCTCCAGCCAGCGCAGGAGCGGCTCGAGTTCCGATCCCTGCGGTGTGGGCGGCGCCTCGGAGACGATGAACTGGGCCTGGCCGCCCTCGCGTTCCAGAGGCATCACCGAGAGGCGGGCCGCGTCGGCGGCGACGGCGGAGCCGTAGTCCCGGCGAATCAGGTGCAGACACAGATCGAGGCCTGCGGCGGCACCGGCGGACGTCAGGATCTGCCCGTTGTCGACGTAGAGGACATCCGGGTCGACGCCGATGTCCGGGTAGCACTCGGCGAGCTTGCCGGCCGCCAGCCAGTGCGTGGTGGCGCGGAGCCCGGACAGGAGCCCGGCCGCGGCGAGCGTGAAGGTGCCCACGCAGATGGAGGCGATCCGCGTGCCGTCGGCCGCCGCGTCCCGCAGTGCGTCGAGCACCGCGTCGGGAACGGGCCGGGAGACGTCGCGGATGCCGGGCACGATGATCGTGTCCGCGTCCGCGAGCCCCTCCAGACCCCACGGCGCCCGGAGCGTGAACAGACCGGCGTCGATCTGCGGCGCGGCGGCGCAGACCCGTACTCGGTAACCGGCCCGCCCGTCCGGCAGCCGGGTGCGGCCGAAGACCTCGATGGGGGTGGACAGGTCGAACGGGATGACGGCGTCAAGGGCCAGGACGGCCACGGTATGCATGGCGGAAATGTAGATCAGAGTCGCCATCCCGCCAAGCGTGCGGCCTGCAGATGTGACGTGCTCACACGTGCTCACACCTCATGAGCTGCCCCAAGAGCCGATGGCGTTATCTGTGCGAAGCGTGTCACTAATGCCACTGTTGGCAGATGCGGGCGCTGGCTAGTCTCGGCCCCCGGGTCCCGACCGGGGGCCGCCAGATCTCCCCGCCTCCCGTTGCCCGTTCCCTGTTCTCCGTTCCCCCGTCCCCCCGTTCTCCGGAATCCCGAGGGCTTTTGCCGTGACCAAGTTCTTCCTGACGCTCCATGTGCTGGCCGCCATCATCGCCGTCGGCCCGGTCACCGTGGCCTCCAGCATGTTCCCCGCGATCCTGCGCCGGGCGCAGGCCGACCCGCGGGACACGGCGGCCGTCTCCTCGCTGCGTCTGCTGCAGCGGATCTGCTCGGTGTACGCGTTCGTCGGTGTCGCCGTCCCCGTCACCGGGTTCGCGACCGCGAGCAGCCTGAACGTGCTCACCAGCGCCTGGCTGATCGCATCGATCATCCTCACGATGGCCGCGGCCGTGGTGCTCATCATCCTGGTTCTGCCGCGTCAGGAGGCGGCGCTCGCGGCGGTGGCAGGGGGAGGGGAAGGCGGCGGCGAGGGCGGCCAACTGGCCGACGGGGCGGGCACGGTGGTCCTGGGCGAGCGCGCCAGTACCCGACTCGCCATGTACACCGGCGTATTCAACCTGCTCTGGGCCACCGTCACCGTCCTCATGATCATCAGACCCGGCTCCACGACGGGAGCCTGACCCGCAAGGCCCGCTGTTGACCTCCGTGGAGCGAAAGCCCTAAGTTCGGTGAACGTGCGTTCACCAGCACTTTCCTTACCACGGGGGTATCAGGAATGGTCCGTGCACCAAACGCTCCGCAGGCCTCTGACCGGGCTGCCCTGCCACCGGACGCCGTCCTTTATGTCGATTTGGCGCTCGACATCGCCGAACAGGAGCGGCTGCGCGCCATCGCACCGGGGCATGTCTGGTTCACCGAACCGGACTCCGACTCGATCGGCGACGCGCAGGTCCTCGCCGACTCCCACATCGCACTCGGCAACCCGAGAGCGGACTGGGTGGCGAAGGCGCCGCACCTGCGGTGGATGCAGCTGACGTCCGTCGGCATCGACCGTTACACCGGCCTCGACTGGTCTGTCCTGGAGCAGCGCCTCGCCGTCACCAATCTCGGAGGACTCTTCGCCGATCCGGTCGCGGAGACCTGCCTGGCCGGCATCCTCGCTCTCTACCGCGGTGTCGACGTGCTGACCGGACTCCGCGCGGGGCAGACCTGGTCGAGCCTCGACATACGGCCAGGGCTTCGACTCCTGGGCGGCGCGAACGTCCTCATCCTGGGCAGGGGAGCCATCGCCCTGCGTCTCGCCGAACTCCTCGCGCCCTTCGGCTGCTCCGTCGCGCACTTCGCACGCGGTGACGGCGACATCCGCACCCGGCAGGAACTCGACGCCCGGCTGCCCGATTTCGACATTGTCGTGGGTCTGCTGCCGGGTACGGACGAGACCGCCGACCTCTTCGACCGGCGGCGCATCGACCGGCTGCGCCCCGGCGCGGTCTTCGTGAACGCCGGGCGCGGCACCCTGGCCGACGAGGACGCACTGGTCGCGGCCCTCGGCTCAGGCCGCCTCGGCGGCGCGGTCCTCGATGTCACCCGCGAGGAGCCGCTGCCCGCCGGACACCCGCTGTGGAGCTGCCCGAACGCCATCCTCACCCAGCACACCGCGGGTGGCTCACGCGACGAGACGGAGCGGATACTCGACCTCTTCGAGGACAACTGGCGGCGGCTCGTCGGCGGAGAGCCGCTGCGCAACGTCGTGCGATGGTCCAAGGGGTATTGAGGGGCACCAAAGAGGTAGGCAGGTATTGAGCGGTGCTACGGGAGGAAGTGGAAGCCCGGTCCCGGATGCATGAGGAAGTCGTGGTGCGAGATGTTCCACGCGTACGCACCCGCCATCGCGAACACCACCCGGTCCCCGGCCCGTAGCCCCGCCACCGGAACGCGCCGGGACAGGATGTCCTTGGGAGTGCACAACTGCCCCGCGAACGTCACCCGGTCCCGCAGCGCCTCGGACCGTGGCCAGGGGTGGGGCCACGGCTCGCGCGCCGGGAGCACGGTGCAGGGCTGGTCGTGGCCCTTGGCCGCGGGGGTGCGCAGGTGGTGGGTGCCGCCGCGCACCACGGCGAACTCCTCGCCGTGGCTCTCCTTCACGTCCAGCACCTCGGTGGCGTACCAACCGCAGTACGCGGTCAGTGCCCGCCCCGGCTCGATGCGGAGCGTGAGTTCAGGGTGCGCCGCGCAGAGCAGAGCGAGGCCGTCGCCGTACCGGGCCCAGTCGAAGCGCGCGCCGGGGTCGGCGTAGTCCACGCTCATTCCCCCGCCGACGTTCACCTCCGTCAGCCGGACGCCGTGCCGCCGGGCGAGCGCCTGCGACCAGGCCACGACGGACTCGGCGACCGCGAGCTGCCGCGGTGCGTCGAGCCCGCTGGCCAAATGGGCGTGCACGCCGAGCAGATGAAGCTGGGGGAAGCCGCCGCCGCTGAATCCGGAGAGCACTGAGTCCGCGTCTACGGGGTCGATGCCGAACGGCGTGGGGCGCCCGCCCATCGTGAGTGAACTTCCCGCCAGGGATGCGTCGTTCAGGTCGAGATTGAACCGCAGAAGGACGCCGACGCGGGTGTGCGGCACGACGCGGGCGGCCAGCGCGGCCAGCATCCGCAGCTCGTACGCGCTCTCCACATGGAAGCGCTCCACGCCCAGCTCAAGGGCGGCTGTGATCTCGTCCGGCGTCTTGCCGGGTCCGCCGAAGGCCAGCGGGCGCCCTGCCGCCGCCTTCGCGACATGGGCGAGTTCGCCGCCCGAGGAGACCTCGTAGCCGTCGACGTGCGGGCCGAGCGCGGTCAGTACCTTCGGCTCCGGATTGGCCTTGGCGGCGTAGTAGAGCTCGACCTGCCGGGGGAGCGCGGCGCGCACGGCAGCGGCATGGGCGTCGAGGGCCGACAGGTCGTACAGGTAGGCGGGCAGTTCCTCCGGAGCCAGGTCGAGGGCACGCTCACGTACGGCGGGAGTGGGGACGGTCATCCGGCGGTGCTCCAAGGTGCGTCGGTGCGGGCGCCCAGGTCCCGCACATGCTCGGCGAGCGGAAAGGGGGAGGTGAGGCGGACGTACCCCGCGTCCCGGTCGGCCTTGCGCTCCCAGCGGGTGAGCAGGTTGGCCTTGGCGGGCAGCGGCACTCCGGCGAGCAGGGCGCTGAGCCGGGGCGGGCAGCCGTGCGTGTCGGCGAACTCCTGGAGGGCGGAGTGGACTTCGGACCACAGGGCGGGCTCGGTGTGCGGATGGAGGTCGGCGAGGGCGGCGAGCAGCTCGGCGACGTGGTTGACCAGGAGGCAGTACACGACGCGGTCCCAGCCGCGCTGCGCGTCGTACGTCATCGGGCCCGCGACCTCAGGGGGAAGCGCGGCCAGGGTCTTGGCGTGCCGCTCGGGCAGGAGCTTGGTGCCCTCGAGGTCACGGAAGAGCACCTGGGCGGGCATGCCGTCGCCGTCCACGCAGACGAGGACGTTCTGCAGATGCGGTTCGAGCACCAGGCCGTGGTCGAAGTACGCGGCGAGCACTGGCGGCAGCAGGAGCCGCAGATACGTCCGCCACCACTGGAGAGCCCGCTGCGGCCCCGCGCCCTCCAGCAGGCGGGAGATGTGGCCGGGCCCCGTCGGATACTCGTCCGCGACGGCCCCGGCGAGCAGCGGCGTCGTACCGGGATGGAGCCGCCCGCTCAGGCCTTCACGGACGATGACGCCGAAGCCCTCCAGGAGGGCGAGGTCAAGGCGGCCGTCGGGGTCCGCGAGCGCCAGGCTGCGGTAGGCGGGCTCGCGGAGCACGGCGCTGCCCGGGAAACGGGCGGCGAGATCGTCGAGGGCGCCTTCGAGTACGCGCGTGAGAGCGACGGCACCCGACAGCTCGTAACGGGCGTTCTTTCGAAGGCAGTTGGTGATGCGGACGTTCAGGCTGAACTTCAGAAAGGTGTCACCGTCGTACAGCGTGCGCACGGAGGCGGTGGCCGCGAAAGGGGAGCCGCCCGGCCCCAGGTCGATGACGTCCTCGCGGTCCAGGGCGGCGCGCAGCCCCGGGTGCTCTCGCAGCAGGGCGTACTGCCAGGGGTGCACGGGAAGCAGCCGGTAGCCGTCCGGCACGGTCCCGAGCTGGTCCAGCGGGTCCGTGGCACCCGGTCGCGCCGATTCCTCGGCGATGAGGTGGTCCCGTACGCCGAGGTGGTGCAGGGGGAAGGTGGCCGCGGCTTCGGGGGCGTACGCGGACCAGTCGGCGAGATCGCCGCCGCGGGCCTTGGGGGTGGGGTGGAAGCGGTGGCCGAACAGCAGGGACTGCTCGGACGCGAGGTAGCTCGCGAGCCACTTCGGGTCCGCATCGGTGGCGGGGGCGGTTCTCGCGGCGGGCGCCGTCCCCGCGGCGGGTGCCGGACGGGCGGCGGCGATCGCGGCGCTGACGCCCTCATGGCTGGAGGCGATCTGCTCGAGGAACTCCTCGTTGCTCACCCCCGTGCGCAGCGAGAGCTCGGCGTGCGTGTACTCGGCGAGCCGCGGCCAGTCCACCTCCACCCAGCCGCCGTCCCGCTGCTCGGTCACAGGACCGGTGAAGCGATGGGCGCCGAGGAGGGACGTACGGCGCAGCGCGACGCGCAGGAGAACTCCGCGGCGCGGCAGTCTGAGCACCAGACCGCCGTCGACGACGGCGGTCTGGTGCTCGGGGCCCGAGACCTCACGCAGCAGGCAGTTGAGGAGGGTGTGCGTGACCGCTTGGTCGGCGCTGGGCAGACGAGTGGGTGCGGCGCCGGCGACGGGGGTGCCCGCGAGGAGGGGGGCGGCCTTGGCGGACAGTGCGGACGGGGCGGAGAACGTGCCGGTCGGCAAGGACATCAACGGCTCCAGCGGATGCGGGGCGAGCGGCGGAACAGGGCGGGAAGAGTGGCGGCGGCCAGGGGTATCAGAGCGATCGCGGTGCCGGTCGTGAGGGGCGCGGACAGGATGGAGCCCACGGTCGAGCCCCCCGTCGGAGCATGTGCCGACGGTGCGTTGGCCATCATGAAGTCGCCGTCCATCGGAGGTAGTTGGGCCCTGTCGTGTAGTGCTTGTTGATGTCGGCGGCCCCGGAGCGCTCCTTGGAGAGCAGGGTGCCCGCGGTGACCATCGCCTTGACGGGCAGCGTCGCCGCGTCAAGGATGTGCGCCCGCAGGAGCGCACCCGGCTCGTCGGGACCCGTGCCGAGCCGCTCGACGGCCTCGGTGAGCCTCTCGCGCACCAGCCGGAGCAGCCGCTCCAACGGGGCGTGGCCGTGCCGGGCGAGCCCGAAGGCGTAGGAGCCCGCGCAGAGGTGGAGGGTGATGGTGGTGAACAGGTCGAGCACGGGATGATCCCCGTCGACGAAGATCCTCTTGTCGTCGAACTCCGCACGGTCCGGCGCCTGTTGCCCCATGACGTCCCGCAGCCGGGCGAGGTGGACACGCGGCCCGTCGTTGTCCTTGAACAGCAGTCGCAGCCGCGTGCGGTGGCCCCGGCCGTCGCCCGTGTGCTCGTCCAGCACCAGCGAGATGTTCTGCTGGTGCGACTCCAGGGCGATCCCATACGCGAAGAGGGTGGTCTGCCAGTCGAAGAGGAGGGCGAGCGTGGCGTCCAGGAGGGCGAGAGGATCGCCGCCGTAGAAGCGGTCGGCGAGGTGGTCGATCAGCAGCCGGTCGCCGCCACCGGGTGCCGGGCACATGAGTGCGGCCATCGGTACGACGACGGCGCCGTCGAGCCCGGCGGGGTAGCGGCGCAGCAGCACGGCGAGGAGTTCATGCCCGGCGTGGGCGAAGCGGGTTTCGTCCGCGTGCAGGACGACCCCCTGAAACCTGGGCTCGCGGGCGATGACGGCTTCGATGAGGCGCTGGCCCGCGGCGCCGTCGGTGAGGGTGCCCGGCTTGATCGTACGCCGATTGCGCAGGCCCAGTGTCGCGGTGGCGAGCGGCAGTTTGAGGTGCCGCGTGGGGTCGCGGGAGAGGGCGACGGTACGCATCGACAGGGTCGGTACGACATCGGGTCCGGGGGCGTCGACGAGCCGGGCCCGTCCGTCGAGCCCCGCTTCCCGCAGCGCTTCCCGCAGCGGACCGTCCGCGGTCAAGGGGTGTACGGGGAGCAGGAGATGGCTCCCTTCGAGCTCGGGTGCGCCGGATGCGCCCGGTGAGAGCCAGGCGTCGGTGTTTCCGCCGACGGTGACGGCCTCGCGGGGCAGGGCGAGCTGCCGTAGCGCGAAGCTGGGGTGGAACTCGGGTGCGTACGCGTGCAGTTGGGCAACGGAGAGCTCGGACCGGCCGCGTGAGGTCGGATACACGGGATGATCCGCCCGCGCGGCGAGCGTGTCGTAGCCGAGCCCTCCCGCGAGTCCGGTCCAGGCGGCGGGATCCGCGCCGTACCGACCGGCGAGCAGAGCGTCCGCCTCGTCCTTCGTCCCGGCGTGCAGGCGCATGGCGTCGAGCGCCTGCCCGCACTCCGCGGCGAAGGCATCGAACCCGCCACGGTCCACGGGGTCGGCGAGGTCGCGCAGGGCGGACAGAATGCCGCCCGCGTCAGTGAGCTCGGCGCCGTCGGACTCCCGCCGGAGCAGCGGGAGCCGAGCCGCGTACGTCCCTTGATAGCCGTCCGCGCGGACGGGCATCAGCAGGGCGTCGCCGGGCCGGGGTGCGGGGATCCTGGCGGTGGCTTCGGCCGTCGCGGAATCGTCCCGCACCGCCGCTCCCACCGGCAGCCTCAGCCACAAGCCGTCCGCATGCCGCACCGCGCCGCTCCCGGTGCGCCACCCCACCACGTCCTCGCGCAGGAGCGCGCTCAGCACGCGTAACAGGAGCTCACCCTCGACGTCCAAGCCCACGCCCACACTCACGCTGTCGGCGACGGAAGCAGCCCCGGCCGTACCGCCCGTACTTCCCGTACCTCCCGTCACGGTGTGATCTCCCAGCGATGCTCGGCCAGGAAGTCCGCCACGGCCCGGTCCACCGCTGCCTGTTCGGTGCCGGTGGCGCGGACCACGCCGAGGAAGTCCCGGTTGGTGCCGTGCAGTTCGTGCCGCTCGCCGACTTCCCGCAGCGGTCGGTACGTCAGCCGCACTCCGCCCAGCGTCACTTCGCACGCGCGCGGGGCGGCCGTCAGCGTTCCCGCGCTCCGCGCGCACGGGTAGTCGAGCCGCGCCCTGCCGTCCGTCCGCGCGCCCAGGTCCGAGGGGAGCGGCTCGCCCAGATGCGTACGGAGGATGAGCTCGAAGAGAGGTATGTCCAGGAGCTGGGCGAGGAGCAGGTCGCACTGATCGCCGATGGCGCGGTAGTTGACCTCGATGAGCCGTGCCCGTCCCGCCGCCACGACGAACTCCGTGTGGCAGGCGCCGAACCCCACACCGAGCGCGTCCAGTTGGGCGAGGACCTGAGCCGTCACCGCCTCCGGATGCGCCGGGACGAACGTCATCCGCTCCTCGATGAAGTACGGCGGCGGCGACACCTCCGTACGGAAGCCGCCCAGGACGTGCCGGACCCGGCCGTCGCCCAGCGTCTCCAGAGTGCACAGCTCCCCGGCGAGATACTCCTCGACGACCAGCGCGGCGCCCGGCCGTCGTGTCTGAATCTCCGCGCACCGCCGCTCCAGCTCCCCGGGCCCGTCGACCAGCACCACGTCCTCGCTCGCCACGCCCTCCCGCGGCTTGACCACGCACGGGAACGGCACGTCGAGTGCGCGGAGTTCCGTCGGATTCTGCCCCGCCGAGAGTTCCGCCGACCAGACCGCGTCGACGCCCGCGGCCGCGAGATGGCGCCGCATCTGCGCCTTGTCCTTGGCGCGCAACGCCGTCCGCCAGTCCTTGCCGGGCAGCCCGAAGTATGCGGCGGCCAGTGCGGCCGCGGTCTGCAGATGGTCGCTGTTGGTGAAGACGGCGCCGGGGGAGTGGTGTGCGGAGATCCGGCTGATCACGGCGCGGAAGTCTCGTACGTCGCACTCGAGGATCTCCAGGCCCTTCAGGATCTCCTGGGCGGGACCGCGCCGGTGGGCGTCCGGTTGATCGGTGAGAAGGGTGACGTCGAGGCCGAGCTCGCGCGCGGCGGGCAGGAAGCCTTCGGTGACGGAGTCGGTGGGGTTGCGGGCGAGGACGTACAGCCGCATGGGTGAGTCCACTTCAGGGTGCGAGCGGATGAGGATGTGAGGGAGGGGCGCCGATCTCGTCGGCGGTTCGATGTCTGCCGCTTGGCCACGTCCTCAAGGACGTACTCCGCGGCTTGGACACTGATGCCCGACATCCACGTCTCGTGCGCACAGCGCCAACGCACCGAATCCGGCGACGAGTAGACGGATCCGCCGCGCGGCAAGGCTGTCTGGCGGGACGGCCCTAGCGATCTTGGACACGGAGTGAGAGTTTAGGTTAGGTATGCCTAATGATGTCAATTCGCCGTGGCGGTGGGACCACTCGCCACGGAGAGGCGCGCGGCGCGCCGTCCGCGATGAGGCAATCTCAAGGAAAATAAGGTAAGCCTTGCCTAGTTCGCGGTGGACGGATCCACCGGCGAGCCATCGATGGACCTGCTTTCCGAGGAGTACCAGTGCCGCTGACCGTGGCCCCGGACCTGGCGCCGACCGCCACCGCCCTGAGCCCCGCCGACCTGCTCGCCGCGACCTATCAACGGCTCACCGCGCACTGTGAGACGCTCGCCGTCACGGTGGTGCGGCCCGGTTCGATCGCGGGGCACGGGTGGTTCACCGGTGCCGAACTGACGTTGCATCAGGATGCCCGGGAAGCATTCGTCGACGCGGAGGCCGCCCGCATCCGCTCCGGTCACGACCACACCCCGCGCCCCGATGTCGCCGCATCCCGCGCCCTGCACGGCTACCTCTGGTCGGTCTCGCTGCTGATGAGCGGCGCCTGGTACCTGGAGCGGCGCGTGCCGCGTGTCCGGCCGCAGGACGTACGCGTCCACATGGAGACCGGCACCTTCGAGGTCGTCCCCGGCTCCTTCGCCTGCCTCCCGGACGACCCGGCGGCCGGGCTCCCCGGAACCCGGGTCTTTCCCGACGAGGAGGCGCTCCGCGTCGAACTCCGCGCCGCCGTCGTCGCGCACATGCGGCCGCTGCTCACGGCGATGGGTCCCCAACTCCGTCGCAGGCGACGAGTGTTGTGGGGCATGGCAGGGGACGACCTCGTCTCCGGGATCTGGTACCTGGGGCGCATGCTCGGTCAGGAGGACGAGGCGCTGCGGGCGGTGGACGCCCTGCTCCCCGGCCCGGTAGCCCCCTTCCCGGGCGGCGCCGACTTCCGGCACCTGACGACCCGCGACGGCGAGCGGCACCCGACCCGTACCCGTCTCGGCTGCTGCCTGTACTACACGATCCGTGCCGCCGAGGCGTGCGGCACCTGCCCGCGCGTCTGCGACTCGGAGCGGCTGCGGAGGCTGGAGGGGGACATCGCCCCGGCCGATGTGCCGCCGGAAGCCGACGGTGGAACCGGGCAGTGAACCCGGGCGGTGAAATCGTGATAGGCAATCTGGCGTAGTCCCTCGCTCACGACAGGATGACGCCCGTGTCCCCGTCCACGACCGAGCCGCATACGCCGGCCGGGCCGCCTTCGCCTTTCGCGCCTTTCGAAGTTCCCGTCGTCGACATCACGCCGTACGTCGACGGCGGCTCGGCGGCCGAACGTGACCGCGTGGCACGCGAGATGGACGACGCCTGCGCCCGCGTCGGCTTCGTCCAGATCCTCGGCCACGGCATCCACGACGAGACGGTGGGCGGTCTGGCCACTGCCGTGGACGGGCTCTTCGGACTGCCCCTGGAGGTGAAGAAGAGCTACCGAGTGACAGGGGCGAACCGCGGATACAGCCCGCCCAAGAGCGAATCCCGGGCCGACCCGGGTTCCGTCACACCTGGTTGACGGAGGTGCGGATCGCCTCTAGGGCCTCGGTGATGTTCGCTTCGGCGGCCGCCTTGTCGAGGCCGAGTCCGGCGAGCGTGCCCGCGTCGCCCTCCGCCTCCAGGAGCGAGAGCAGGATGTGCTCGGTCCCGATGTAGTTGTGGCCGAGCCGCAGTGCCTCGCGGTAAGTGAGCTCCAGGACCTTCTTCGCCCCCGCGTCGTACGGGATGAGGTCGGGCACCTCGCCGACCGCGGGAGGCAGCGCCTCGGTGACGCTCTCGCGGATGGCGTCGAGCGAACTCCCCTGAGCGACCAGTGCCTTCGCGGCGAGAGCGTCCGGCTCGGTCAGGAGGGCGAGCGTCAGATGGCCGGGACCGATCTCGTCGTTGCCCGCCGCGCGGGCCTCCTCCTGCGATGCCATGACCACGTTCTTAGCCCGGGTGGTGAACCGGCTGAAGCCCTGTCGCGGGTCGAGGTCGGACATCTCGCCGGGGTCCTTGGCCACGAACCGCTTCTGGGCGGCTTGCCGGGTGACCCCCATGCTCTTGCCGATCTCCGTCCACGAGGCGCCCGAGCGGCGCGCCTGGTCCACGAAGTGGCCGATCAGATGGTCGGCGATGTCACCGAGGTGATCGGCGGCGATCACGGCGTCGGAGAGCTGGTCGAGTGCTTCGGGGTGGGCCTTCTTGATGGCCTGGATCAGATCGTCGAGACGGATGGGCTGCGTGGGCTGCAGGGGCTGCGTCATGTGTCAACGTTAGGTTGACAGTCGCAAGGGTGTCAACCCTGAGTTGACATGTGAACTGGCTCTGACGGGTGGAGCGGGTGGAGCGGGTGGAGTGGCGCCGTGGCTTCCCCTCCGCTCCCTCTCCGCTCCTCCTCTACTCCTCCCAAGGTGAGTTCCGGATGACCTCGACGAAGTCGCCGCGGGTGTAGCCGGGGACGAAGTGCTCGAGGACGTCGGCCTTCACGTTTCCGAACGTGGTCTCCGGCTTGGGGGCGATTCCTTCGGTGAACGCCTCCAGGATCCGCCGCTTGAAGTTGGGGCGGGGGTGCAGCGCGGTGATCTCGGCGCGGTCTTCGGCGGTCAGGTCGTCGTAACCGATGCCCAGGACGTCGTACTCCACCCCGGCCGTGACCAGGGCGATCTCCGGCTCCATGAACTCGGGGATGCCCGGGGTCGTGTGCAGGGCGATGGCGGTCCACACCCGGCGCACGCTGTCCTCCGGTACGCCGTGACCGTGCAGGAAGGCGCGGGCCTCCTCGGCGCTGTCCACCTCGAAGCGACGGCCGCTGTCCCGGAACCGCTCGCCCAGACCCAGGTCGTGGAACATCGCGCCGATGTAGAGCAGCTCGGGGTCGAAGCTCAGTCCGCGCCGGTCGCCCTGCAGACTGCCGAACCAGAAGACACGGCGGGAGTGGTGATAGATCAGCTCGTCCGTCGTGTCCCGGACCAGTTCGGTGGCCGCGGCGGCCAGCTTGGTGTCCGGCACGGACACTCCGGCGGCGGAGGAAGCGTGGACGGTCATGGCGTGACTCCTGTCGTCGAGGTGGTGGGGGAGGTAGGGGCGGGTGTGTGGGTCTCTGTCGGGTGCTGGCACCAGCCTGCGCGACGTACGTGTCCGACGGCCATGTCCCTGTGGACAGGTACCCCACACATCTGGACACGCCGTGGCGCTACCGTGGACCCGTGCCCGAACCACCGGACGGACCCCGCCCCCACCACGTCTACGTCCTGGCCTTCGACGGCGTGCGCCTTCTGGACGTCGCGGCGCCCTTGGAGGTCTTCGCCACCGCGGCCCGCTACACCGGCGGCGGTTACACCGTGCGGGTCTGCACCCCCGACGGGCAGGACGTCAGAACCTCCACCGGACTGCGGATCGCGGCCGATCTGCCGGCGGACGATGTGGGCGCGGCGGACACGCTCGTCGTTCCCGGCCACGCCGAACTCGTCACCTTCGCCGAACGGCCCGAACTCGTCGAGCTAGTGGCCCAACTGGCGGGCGGGGCCGGGCGGGTGACCGCCGTGTGCACCGGGGCCTTCGCCCTGGCCGCGGCGGGACTCCTGCGCGGGCGCAGGGCGACCACCCACTGGGAGCACGCGGCGAAGCTGGCCCGGCTCCACCCCGACATCACCGTCACCTCGGATGCCATCTACGTCCAGGACGGGCCCGTCCTCACCTCGGCCGGGGTCACGGCCGGTATCGACGTCTGCCTGGCTCTGGTGGAACAGGACCACGGTCCCGACACCGCGCGGCGGGTCGCCAGGGACCTCGTGGTCTTCCTGCAGCGGCCCGGCGGCCAGTCCCAGTTCTCCGCCGCCTCACGCACCCCGGCGACCAGCCATCCGGTGCTGCGCCCGCTCCTCGACGCCATCGCCGCCGACCCGGCGGCCGACCACCGCCTCGCGACCCTGGCCGGGCGGGCCGCCGTGAGCCCCCGGCATCTGACCCGGCTCTTCTCGCGGCAGCTCGGCACCAGCCCGGCCGCGCACGTGGAGTCCCTCAGGATCGAGGCGGCCCGCATGCTCCTCGAAAGCGGCGCGAGCGTCACCGACGCGGCCCTGCGCAGTGGCCTGGGCAGTGACGAGACGCTGCGCAGGGCCTTCGCCCGGCATCTGGGTACGACGCCGTCCGCGTACGCCGCACGCTTCCGCACGACGCGGGTGGGTACGTGAGACGCCCCGCGGTCAGGTGTCAGCCGTCAGCTGTCTGCCAGCACACGAGCGAGCGCCGCCCGGCCCGCGACTCCCCAGGTGGGCTTCCCGCCGGGGAGGCCCTGTTCTCCCGCCTGGCCGATGTGGACGAGGCCGACGGCCCGGTACAGGGCCCAGCCCCGGGCGCGCCGGATGGTGGCCTCGTCGGCGTGGGCGTACGTGTCGAAGAACCGTGCTGCCGCGCCCGCGGGGAGAAGGAGCCACGCGGCAGAGAGGTCGGTCGCCGGGTCACCCGCGCAGAGTTCACCGAAGTCGATCACGCCGGACAGCGTGCCGTCGGACACCACGACGTTCGCGGGATGAAGGTCACCGTGCAGCCAGCGGGGCGGCCCTGCCGGACCGGGGGCTGAGAGCGCGTCCTCCCAGATGTCCGGGGCACCGGCGAAATCGCCGGTGGGGGCGACGGACTTGAAACCCTGCGGGAACTCGTGCGCGAAAGTGCTGAGGGGAACGCCCCGCGACGGATTGGCCGGTGCGTCGGCGGGCGCGTCCACGTGGAGCGCCCTGAGGAACTGAGCCAACGCGTCGGCGGCGTGGTCGGCGCGGCTGATCGTGGCGCGGTCGAGCGGTTCGCCGTGGACCCAGGTCGCGATGGTCCAGGGCTTCGGGAAGCGCGCGGTCGGTGCGCTGATCCGCAGGGGCGTCGGCACCGGGAGCGGAAGGCGCGGGGCCAGGGCGGGGAGCCAGTGGTGCTCTTTACGGAGGAGATCCGGAGCGCGTTCCGTGCACGGCAGTCGCACGGCCAAATCATCACCCAGGCGCCAGAGTTGGTTGTCCCATCCGGTGACCGTCCCGTGGAGGTCGAGGTCCGCGAGGTCCGGATGCTGCTCATGGAGCAGGGAGCGGACCAGTGCCTCATCGATCTCGACGACATCGCTCATGTGCGCGCAACCCACTCCTCATGGTGCCGGTAGTTGGCCGGTGAATATACTCTCCGCCGCCCTGGCCTCGGCCTGCGCGCGCTCCGCCCACCGCACCGCGGGACCCATCGCGAGGCCCGCCACCAGGAAGATCCCGCCGAGGAACAGCCAGCCGGGTACGCCCCACACCACGAGGAGCGAGGTGAGCAGGAGCGGGCCGAGGGCACGGGCGACGGGGACTCCGGTGCCGAAGAAGCCCTGGTACTGGCCCACTTGGTGCGCGGGCGCCAGGTCGAAGCTGATCTGCCAGGAGCCCGCGGACTGCTGCATCTCCGCGATGACCTGGAGCACCGCGCCCGCCACCAGGATCGCCACGGTCGCCCACACCGGAAGCCCGGCGGCGGAGAACGCGAAGACCACGCACGAGACGAGCATGACGAGACCGGAGTGCCGCACCGCACGCGTGGCCGTGCGCGGTCCGCTGACGCCACGTGCCATGCGGACCTGGAAGGACATCACCGCAAGGGTGTTGAGGACGAAGAGCGCCGAGACCAGCCAGCTCGGCGCGTCCGTCCGGTCCACCACCCACAGCGGAATCGCGAGGCTCAGCAGCGGCATCCGCAGCAGCAGGACCGTGTTGAGCGCGGTGACGACGGCGTACGGACGGTCGCGGAGCACGGCCAGGCGCGGCTCGCCCCGCTCGCGGGCCACGGTCCGCGGCACCGCGGGCAGCCGGAGCAGTACGAGTGCGCAGAGCAGGAAGCTGGCCGCGTCCAGCGCGAAGACCGCCAGGTACGCCCCGCGCGTGTCGTGCTGCAGGGCAAGGCCACCGAGCGCTGCACCGACGGCGAGACCGGCGTTGAGCGTGGACTGGAGGTGGGCCAGTACGCCGGTACGCGCCGCGGGGGTCACCAGACCTGCGAGCAGCGCCTGCCGTGCCGCGGCGAGCCCGCACTGGGCGACGGCGTACAGGCAGGCCGCGAGGAGGAACGGAACGAAGGAGCGGAGGAACAGGAAGGAGGCGACCGACGCGCTGGTGGCCAGGGCGAGCAGCACCGCCGTGCCGCGCGGCCCCTTGCGATCGGCCAGCGCGCCCAGCGGTACACCCGTCACGGAACCGACGGCCCAGGCAGCCGTGAGCGCGAGCCCGATCTGCGTGGGGGAGAGGCCGACGACCCGGGTGAAGTACAGGGCCGATGTCACGTAGTAGGCGCCGTCGCCGAGCGAGTTGCTCAGCTGGGCGGCGGCGAGCACGCGTGGCGCTCCGGTCGGCGGCAGGATCTGAATCGGCACAAGGCTCCCCCGGGCAGGCGGCCGCTGGGCCGTCTCTTCGCTGATGAGGAGAGGCTAGCCAGCCAAATGGTCGAGTCCGTGGACCATTTACGCATCGGGAGCCTGGGCCAATTCTTCCCTGCCGAGCGCCTCTGCCGAGCGCGCTTGCCGAGCTCCCCTGCCGAGCACCCCCGGCGCTCGCCTCCCCGCCGCCGCTGAGTCAGCCCGGCCTGCGCACCATGAAGACGTCGACTGGGTCTTCGCTCTCTACACTGAAACCGTGGCGCTCGTAGAGGCGCCGGGCCGCGCTGCCCCGCAGGACGTTCAGGCGGACGTCGGCGCCCTCGGTGTCGGTCCGGTCGAGCAGCTCGCGCAGCACGGCCGAACCGAGGCCACGGCCGTGGAGGGCCGGGGCGAGGTAGAAGTGCTCGAGCCACCGCGCGTCCTCGCCCGGTCGCAGGGCCACGCAGCCCGCGAAGGCGCCGTCGGCGACGACGATCGAGGTGTGCCGGGGAGTGAACGCGTCCCGCAGTCTCTGGCGCACCCGAACCTCGTCGAACCGGCCGAGCCGCTCAAGATCCGGTCGCATCACGATCGCGCGCAGCTCGACCATGGGTTCGAGGTCGGTGAACTCGGCGGGCCGCAGCACCCATCCCGGGACGGGTGCCGCCGGTGCCGCCGCCTTCGGCAACTGCTTCGCATGCGTAGTCATGGCCGAAGTATTTCCTGGTCACCGCTGGGTGACTGCTGCGGCCTGTCAGCGTGTGACCTGCCAGCTGAGCGAGCCGGTCAGGAGCCTTCGCAGTTCCGGGGTGCGGACCGCGTCGGTCGGGTCGGTGGCGCGTGCCGTGACGGTGTGCGCGCGGCCGTCGGCGGGTACCCCGAGCGTGGCAGGGTTCACGCTGCTCTCGCCCCGCGCCTGCCGTGCCTCGCGGCCGTCCACGTACCAGCGCACCCGTGCGTGGGAGGACGCCTCGACGCTCATCCGCCCGGTGCCGCGCACCTGCCGGTCGGTGGGTGTGACACCGGTGAGGACGGGCGCGTGCTGGTGGAAGCCCGCGATCATCGCCTCGCGTCCGGGGAGATTGAACTCGCGGCCCAGCGTGCGCATGATCGAGTCCTCGGTGGGGCGGTTGACTCCGCGCCCGTGGTAGCCGCCGCCCTCGTACGCGCCGACCTTGCCGCCGTCGGGTGACTCCTGGCCGAGCCAGCTGTGCCACTTCGTCTTCTGTGCGGCCATCTCGTCGGCGCTGAGCTTGGTGAGGTTGGGCTCGCCGGGCTCGGGGCCGGTGTAGCTGCTGTCGTCGTACCAGTACTCGTCGGCGAGCTTGCCGAGCGAGTGGCCTGTCTCGTGGACGGCGACCTGATCGGAGTCGGGGTGGTCGGAGGAGGCGGTACCTATGCCGTCGTACCCGGAGGGCGAGGTGATGGCGTTGTAGCCGGCGCCGCCGTACTTGGTGGAGTTGCTGAGCACGATGACGAGGTCGGGGTCGGCGGCCTTGCCCGCGTACGCCTCGACCTTGTTGGTGTCGACGCACAGCAGCCGCTCGATGCCGTCGCAGAAGAACGCCGAGTCCAGGGCGGTGTTCTTGCGGACGTCGCTCGTCGGGTCGCCCGAGACGCCGGACTGCTGCGAGTGGGCGTCGACGGCCCAGACGTTGAAGAGGTCCTCGTACTCGGCGTACGGCTCGACGGCGGCCATCTCCTTCCACTTGGTGTGCACGTCGGCGTGGAAGTCCTCCTGCTGGGCCGCGGTGTAGCCGTCGCCGATGAAGACGACGTCGACCTTGGTGTCGCTCGGTCCGGCCTCCACGATCGGCAGGACGTCGCCGTCGTTCTTGATCGTGGCCTGCTGCTTCCTGCCGAGCGGGGCGGAGGCGGGGACCTGGGTGTGCCGGGGGTGGCTGTCCGGGCCGTTGAAGTACTCGACCTCGACGTGCTCGGCGGAATCGGCGCCGCCGTCCTTGCCCTGGTCCGCGGCGACCGGCGCGGTGGCGGCGAGCGCGGCCGCCAGGGCGACACCTGTGGCCACGGCGAGACGCTTGCGGGATATGCGGGATATGTGGGACGCGTGTCTACGCATGGAAGATCTCCCGGGGATCTGCGCGGACTTGATGGTCGGCAAGTCCGCGACGTAAGTGGGGGGTTAAGGGAGCTTAAGGCGCGGTTCAATGTAGGGGGTGTCGGGAAGCCAGGCAATGCCCGATGCACAAGGTGACGGTGGGAATGGTGAGTTCGCGCCACGCCGTCCCAAGTACACGTGTTCCAAGCCTGGGTGGGATTGGCTCGCATCCGGAGAGGGCGACGAAGAGATGACGGAGAGTGGACTTGCGGGGCCGGGGCGACCTGGAGGCATGCGGCTCGACGAGCCCGCCGAGATCGGGCGCCGCGTCCTGCGGCTACGTACGGAACTCGGCCTGACGCAGAAGCAGTTGGCCAGGCCCGCGTACACACCCGCGTACGTCTCCACGCTGGAGTCGGGCAAGGCGAGGCCTTCCGAAGCGGCCCTGCGGTACTTGGCCGAGCGTCTCGGCGTCACTCCCGAGGAGCTCGCGACGGGACGCCCCGCCCGCCTCGCCGCCGAACTGCGGCTGCGTCTGACCGACGCGCGGCGCGCCCTCGCCACCGGAACGCCCGAGGACGCTGCCGCGCTCTTCCGTGCCGTGTGCGGCGAGGCCGTCGAGCACGCGCTGCCCGAGGAGCGGGCCGCCGCGCTCCTCGGTCTCGGCGAGTGCCTCCTCGAATCCGGCGATCTCGACGACGCGCACGAGTGCTTCGCCTCCGTGGAGCGGCTGCTCGCCGATGAGCCGTTGCCCCGCCGCGTTCCCGCGATCCGCGGCCGCGCGAACGCCCACCGGCTCACGGGTGAACTCCGTTACGCCTGCCATCTGTTGGAGACCGCCCTCGATCAGCTCAACGCCTCCGGCCTGCACGACCCGGACGCGCTGCTCCTCCTCTATTCGGCGTCCATCGCCCCGTACATGGACATGGGCGCACACGAGCGCGCCGCACACGCCGCCGAACTGGCCCTCGCGCTCTGCCCGCGAGTGGACGATCCGGCGCTGCTCGCCGGGATGCATCGCGGGGTCGCCCGTACGCTCATCGCCCAGGGCCGTATCGCCGAGGCCGACGCATCCCTTGCCAGAGCCCAAGATCTCTATCAGCAGCTGCACATCCGCACCGAACTCGCCCACTGCCACTGGATGCGCGGCTATGTGCACGCCCAGGACGGCGACCTGGAACGCGCCGAGAACGAACTGCGCACCGCACACGACATGCTCACCGCCAAGCGGGCCGCGCTCTTCGCCGACCAGGTCGAGGTGGAACTCGCGGACGTGCTGCGCCGACGAGGCAAGATCCAAGAGGCCGAGGCGCTGCTGAGGCCGCTGCTGACAGGAGACAGAGAGACCGCGGAGACCACGCAGTCCCCGGCCCTGAGGGCCGGACGCGGCGCGGTGCACATGGGCGCCGCGCACCGGCTGCTCGGGCTCATCGCGGAGGAGTGCGGTGACACCGTTGCGGCTGAGGAGCACTACCGCGCCGGACTGCCGCTGCTCGAACGCGCGGGCGCGGCCGGGGACGTGGCCGGACTGTGCTGCCTCCTCGGTGATCTGCTCCGGCGCACGGGCCGGACGGAGGCCGCCCTGGATGTCTACCGCACCGGCCTCGCCCACCGGACGACCCCGGGCACGACGACGCTGGGGCCCGCACCCGCGCCACCGCCGATGTGAGCGGGCGGAAGTCCTAATTCCGGTCCACTGGGCGATTGTCCGGCTTTTGTCACGGTGCTGTGCGCTCAGGCAACTGATGTCCCCTCATGTCCCTCCGCCTGCTAAAAATACGGGCGGCACAGGGACGAAGACCGACCTGTGCGCACGCATCGCACCGTTCTGAAAGTTGGGCCCGCGAGGGCCACAGGGGGAAAGGCGACAACCTGATGAACCACGCACGTACGACCGCAGCGGTACTGGCCACGGCGGGGGCTCTCACCGCCGCTCAGCTCGGCCTGGCCGGATCCGCGTCCGCAGCGGACGCACCGAAGGCGCCCAAGGCGTCGGCTGCCTCGGCGCAGAGCTCCGGCTGCCCGATCGACATCGTCTACACGTCCCGGTTCTACATCGGCGCGGGTGGCTGGGTGAAGGGTGACGGCCTGTACTTCGGCCTCAAGAACAAGAGCACCAAGAGCTTCAAGAAGGTCACCTTCACCGTCACCAACGTGAAGAACGTGCGCTTCGGCACGGCGAAGGCGAAGGGCGGCAAGGTCTCGCACAAGACCTCGAAGACCGTCTCCGTCTACGACAAGAGCCTGAAGGGCAAGGCCAGCCTCGGGGTCAGGGTCAAGACGCGCCTGCTGAACACCAGGTCCTACAAGGTCAAGTTCAAGGTCCACGGCAACGGCTGGAACTGCGCCGTCAACCAGGGCACGTGGGGCGCCTGACCGTCCGACAGCTCACGCCTCCGGGGTCCTGATCCGTCCGGGCCCCGGAGGCACGCTTGATCGTGCAGCGAACCTGATCGCTAGTAGCATCCGCTCCACAGGCTGACTGGGTCTGAGTCCGAGGCGACAGCCCGAGGCGACAAGAGGTCTGGAGCGGCACGTGGACGAGGTAGCGCAGGCGCGGCTCGGCGCCGGGAAGTACCTGCTGGTCACCACCTACCGCAAGAACGGCACCCCGGTACCGACCCCCGTCTGGGTCGTCGAGGACGGCGCCGCGCTGGGTGTCTGGACGGTCGCGGACTCCTGGAAGGTCAAGCGGATCCGCAACCGCGCCGACGTCCTGATCGGCCCCTGCGACCTGCGGGGCAACCCGACCGGCGAGCAGATCCCCGCCACCGCCGAGATCTGCGACCCCGAGGTGACGGCGCGCTACCGCACCCTCCTCGCGCGCAAGTACGGCCTGGTCGGCCGCCTCACGCTGCTCGGCAGCAAGCTCCGGCGCGGCGCGAGCGGGACGGTGGGCATCCGCATCACGCCGGCCGGGTGACGCCGCGCGTCACGTCATGCTCGGCTCCGGGGCCAGCTCGTTCCTGAAGGCGATGACCCCGTCCCGTGCCTGCCGCAGGCCGATGCGTGCGAAGTCCCTTTCGAGCTCGGCGAGCTCGGCCAGCGTCTCGCTCCGGTCGCGGCCGAGCCGGGCACGCGACTTGACCAGGCCGAGCCGGGACAGGGCCACGCCACGCGGCTCCCGCATGGTGCTGAATTCCTCGAGGGCAATGGCGTACATCTCGCGTGCCGCCTCGTAACTCCCGTCCCGGTAAAGGACGTTGCCGCGCATCTTGTGGTTGTACGCGAGCGCGCCGGCCAGATCCATGGTCCGGCAGATGCCCTCCGCCTCCGAGAGCAGAGTGAGCGCGCGCTCCGTCTCGCCCCGCAGCGAGAGGACATCGGCGACCCCGCGCAGCGACCAGGCGCGCCCCCGCGCGTCCTGTGCGTCGCCCGCGATCCGGACGCACTCCTCGAACAGCTCGAGCGCCTCGGTGTAGTCGCCGGTGTTCCGCCGCATCTGGGCGATGCCGGACATCGCCCACACCATGTGCCGCGCCTCGCCGTGCTTCCGTCCCTGTTCGAGCAGTTGCTCGTGGAGCGCCGCCACCGCCGCGTAGTCCCCCTGGATGCGTCCGGTCTCGGCGAGCCCGGCGAGCGCGTAGCCGTGCGCGAGGCGCTCCCCGCTGTCGGCGGCCAGCGCGACTCCCCAGGTCAGAAGCCGCCGCGCGAGCCGCAACTGGCCGCACTGGCGGGCGAGCGTACCGCCGCTCCACAGGGCCCAGGCCATGGCGCCCGCTTCCCCCGCGACGCGTGCGCTGCGGTAGCTCTGCCGCCAGGCGTCGCCCGCG
Organism: Streptomyces sp. NPDC031274; assembly: GCF_055570235.1. Taxonomy (NCBI): domain Bacteria; kingdom Bacillati; phylum Actinomycetota; class Actinomycetes; order Kitasatosporales; family Streptomycetaceae; genus Streptomyces; species Streptomyces sp. NPDC031274. Next base: position 79,786 of record NZ_JBVIHP010000010.1, read on the forward strand.
TCGTCCACCTGGCCGAGCCGCCGGTTGGCCTCGGCCAGGGCCAGTGCGGCACGCGACCTCTCCAGCGCGGTGTCCGCCTCGGAGAGGGCGCGGCCCGCCTGCGTCAGTACCTCCTCGTAGGAGGAGTTCACCCCGAGCGCCGAACCCAACTCACCTTGATATTCAGGCGCGAATGCCTTGCCGTGCATAGCTCCATGACCCCTCGATCAACTCCGTACGTCGGTCTTCGTACGTTGATCAAGAAGCTACGAGCGAGGCGGGGTCCGGCGAATCCCTCCGCGTATGGGTCATGCCGTACGACTCAAGGGCTACGGGCGGAGCCATGGTCATCATCGGGATGTACGGGGAGGGTGGGGGACCCGCGGCGGTCAGCCGCTCTGCGCTAGCTGCTCTCCTCGCCGGCAGCGGAACCGGCGGCGCCCGCCGTCGCCGACTGCAGCGCCGTGATGCACGCGGCGATCGACTGCTGCAGCTCCTCGAGGCGTCGCAGCATGTCGTCCTCGTAGATGTCGTCGACCTCGGCGTCGTCGAAGGTCAGCTCCTCGAAGACCTTCGTCGCCTTCTGCAGGCTGCTGTAGAACTTCGCGCGGCGCTCCTGCACCCGCAGCTGCGGGTCGCTCTGGACGGTCTGGGCGACCAGGTCCTTCACGGTGTCGTACGCCTCGCGGGCCCACTCGCCGGAGTCCTCGCCCTCGTCGAGCTCGTCGATGAGGGACAGGTGGCGCTCGGCCTCCTCCTTGAGTTCGGCGGGCGCGTCGATCAGCTGGCCCGCGGGCGTCTTGACCTGCCCCTTGTCGACGATCTGGCGTACGTAGTCGACGCGGTCGCCCGCCTTGGCCTCGGCGGCGACGGCCTTCTTGAGGTCGTCGGCCCGGACGATGTCGCGGACGAGCTCGGTGCGCAGCGCCGGGTCCTCATCGAGCCGGTCCATCAGCGCGCGCCGCGCCGCCTCGGCGGTCCCGGGGTCGGCGAGGATCGCGGCCCGCAGCGCGGTGGGGTTCTCGGCGACCTCCAGGGCCTTGGTGGGGCGGATGCCCTCGGCCTCGGCGGCCTCCGTGATCGCGGTGCCGCGCGGGGAGAGGGCACTGGAGCGGGAGGTGTAGTAGATCAACCAGGCGTCGGAGTCCGGAAGTTCGATGTCCGCGCCGGGCGTGAGCGCCTCGAAGTGGGGTACGAGACCGTCGTCAGCGGCCTTGTCCCAGGCTTTGTAGTAGCGCATGACGCGCTCGGCGGAGCAGCCGGCGAGCTCGCTGAACTGCTTCGCCGATACCTTCGGCGTCTCGTCGGCGCCCATGCCGCCGGGGCGCACACTGCGCGCCACCTTCAGGGCGAAGGTCCAGCCGCCGGTCCGTGCGTAGGCTCCGAAATCATGCGCGTCCTGGGCCACCGCCTCGGGCACGTCGTCCGACGGGACCGCGGCGGAGTCGTCCGACGGGTCCGCCGCGGAGTCGTCCGACAGGACCGCCGCGGGATCGTCCGACGGGACGGCCGCAGGGGCGTCCACCGAGGTGTCGTCGGACGAGTCGGCGGCTTCAGACGGCGCGATGGCAAGAGTCACGAAGGTTCTCCTGGATGGTGATGACAAGTATCTGAGAGCTGACTCGACACCTTATCTCTCCTATTGCGGTGTTATGAGAGCGAGTTGTTGTGGGATGAACAGGTGCCCCACGGTACGGAGGTGAAGCCTCCGGTGATCAAGGGCGTGATGTGGGGTCTACACACTCTGACCACATCTCCTACCCGAGGATGACCTGGCGTGCGCGGCACTACAGCGCCCGTGGGCGCAGAGTCCGACTCTGAGTCTGACTCCCGGGCCGTTCGAGCCCTGGACTATGGAGAGGAAACCTGCTGACCGCCCTGACGTGCGCTGATCGTGCCGCGGGGGGTGTCACCCTGCCTGCCAAACTCGACGGGAGCCCCTTTCGCCGTGGCTACGTTCCTCTACAAACTGGGCCGCCTCGCCTTCCGGCGACGCCGCTATGTAGCACTGATGTGGGTGGTGCTGCTCGCCGGCGTCGGCTTCTCCGCGTCCGCGGCACCCGCACCGCCCGAAGACTCCTTCTCCATGCCGGGGACGGAGTCCCAGAAGGCCTTCGACCTCCTCGACGAGAAGTTCCCCGCGGCCAGCGCCGAGGGCGCCACGGCCCGTGTCGTCATCCGCGCCCCCGAGGGCGAGAAGCTGACCGAGACCGGCCCCAAGGCCGACGTCGAGAAGCTGGTCAAGACCCTGGGCGCCGGTCCGCAGGTCTCGGAGGTCGCCGACCCCTTCAAGGCCAACGCCGTCAGTAAGGACGGCACCACCGCGTACGCGTCCGTCACGTACAAGGTGGCCGCCACCGAGCTGACCGACAAGGCGCGTGACGCGCTGACCGAGGCCACCGACGACACCCGCAAGGACGGCTTCACCGTCGAGACCGGCGGCGACGCCGTCATGGCCGAGCAGGAGATGGGCGGCTCCGCCGAACTCATCGGCATCGCGGTCTCCGCGGTCGTCCTGATCATCACCTTCGGCTCGATGGTCGCCGCGGGCATGCCGCTCCTCACCGCCATCATCGGCGTGGGCATCGGCGTCTCGGGCATCGCGGCCCTCGGCAGCGTCCTCGACCTCTCCTCCACGACCTCGACGCTCGCGATGATGATCGGCCTCGCCGTCGGCATCGACTACGCCCTCTTCATCGTCTCCCGCTACCGAGCGGAGATCGCGGACGGCCGGGAACCGGAGGAGGCGGCGGGCCGCGCCACCGGCACCGCGGGATCCGCCGTAGTGTTCGCCGGACTCACCGTCATCGTGGCGCTCTCCGGCCTCGCGATCGTCAACATCCCGATCCTCACCAAGATGGGCCTGGCCGCGGCCGGCACGGTCGCCATAGCCGTGCTCATCGCGCTCACCATGATCCCCGCGCTGCTGGGCTTCGCGGGCAAGAAGGTGCTGCGCCGCAAGGACCGCAAGAAGCCCGTGGGCGAGCTGCGGGACGAGAACGCCAAGCCGAAGCTGGGCACACGCTGGGCACGCTTCGTACTGCGCCGCCCGATCCCGGTGCTTCTGCTCGCCGTGGTGGGCCTCGGTGTGGTCGCCGTACCGGCGACCAGCCTGGAGCTCGGCCTGCCCGACGAGGGCACGTCGGCGCCTGACACCACGCAGCGCAAGGCGTACGACATGCTGTCCGAGTCCTTCGGCGCAGGCTTCAACGGCCCGCTGATGGTCACCGTCGACACCGGCAAGGACAAGGGTGCGGCTGCCGCGGCCGGTACCGTCGGCAAGGAGGTCGCCAAGATCGACGGCGTTGCCGCCGTCACGCCGGCGAACGGCAACAAGTCCGACGACACCGCGATCTTCAACGTCGTACCGAAGACCGGCCCCAGCGATCACAAGACCGAAGAGGTCGTCAAGACGATCCGCTCGACGGTCGACGGCCTTGGGGACAAGACGGGCTCCGAGGTCCTGGTCACCGGCGCGACCGCCATGACCATCGACTTCTCGCAGACCCTGGACGACGCGCTCCTGCCCTACCTCGGACTCGTCGTCGGCCTGGCCTTCCTGCTCCTGATGCTGGTCTTCCGCTCGGTCCTCGTACCGCTCAAGGCCGCGCTCGGCTTCCTCCTGTCGGTGGCCGCCGCGCTCGGCGCCGTCGTCGCGGTCTTCCAGTGGGGCTGGCTCGCCGACATCGTCGGTGTGGACCAACCGGGCCCCATCATGAGCATGATGCCGATCTTCATGATCGGCGTGGTCTTCGGTCTCGCCATGGACTACGAGGTCTTCCTCGTGACGCGCATGCGTGAGGCGTACGTCCACGGTGCACGTCCCGGCGAGGCCGTCGTCACCGGATTCACGCACGGCGGACGGGTCGTGGCCGCCGCTGCGGTCATCATGATCAGCGTCTTCTCCGGCTTCATCATGGAGAACGACGACATGATCAAGATGATGGGCTTCGGCTTGGCCATCGCGGTCCTCTTCGACGCCTTCGTCGTCCGTATGGCGATCGTCCCCGCTGTGCTCGCCCTCCTGGACAAGTCGGCGTGGTGGCTGCCGAAGTGGCTCAACTGGCTGCTGCCGAACGTCGACGTGGAGGGCGAGAAGCTGCACAAGCAGCTCGGTGACTTCCCGACGGCACGCCAGGAAGACCCGGACCCGGACCAGGACAGGGAGCTCGAGTCCGTACGCGGCTGAGCCCCTGACGCGTCGACGCTCCACGAGCAGTAACCCCGTCAGCCCGGTGACCGATCACGGTCACCGGGCTGACGCCTGCTCAGGGCGGCTTGCCGACGGTGGGCTCAGCGGTCCGCGTAGACCATCCAGACCTGACCGGGCGCGAAGGGCATCCGCCGGCCGTCGGAGAGCGTGAAGGACGTGCCGCCCGTGGCGCTCGACCGCTTCCAATGGGTCTTGTACGCCTTGCCGCCCCGCAGGACGGTCGCCCTGCCGCTGCCGACCGTCTTGATGTACGGGGTCGCCGCGCCGTTGACGTCCTTGTAGCGCGACGGGGGCATGCTCACGTGCTGGATCACGATGGTCTTCGCGCCGAGCTGCGACCCCGAGGTGCTGCGGGCCGGCGCCCCGTCGAAGAACGCGAGCCAGCGGCGCTGCTGAGGAGACCAGCGGAAGGTGTGACTTGCCGACGCGTAGCGGACGGTCCGCGTCGTTGCGGCGGAACCGCCTGCCGGCGCCCGGCCGAAGCGGAAGCCGATGTCGGTGGGGTGGTCGGCCCTCGGGGCCGAGCGCAGCACGGACTTGGGGCGGACGAAGAGATTGTGCGGGGCGGGGCGGCTGTTGCTGCGGAAGTAGGCGCTCGGGAGCCGACCGTGCGAGCGGGCGTACAGCGGTGAACGCGTGAGCATCTTGTTCAGCGAACTGCGCACCCCCGAGTAGGCGAGCGCGGGACGGCCGAACTGCCTCAGGAGCTCGACGTCGGACTCACGGGCGCTGCGCACCGGCCCCACGTAGCGCGGCAGCCGGCTCGAGTACACCCCCATGAGCCTGCTCATGCCGCCCTCGACCTTCTCCACGTACACGATGTCGGCCTGGGCGAGACCCGTGTGCGGGCGGGCCCCGCGCGCGTTGTCGAACTTGACCGCGAGTACCGGGCCCTGATGGGCGCTCAGGCCGGTGAAGGGCGACCGGCCGCGCTGCGGGGCGCTGTCGTCCGCCGGTGCGCTCCCCTGCGCGGCACCCATGGTGAGCGCGCCCACGGCGACCGTGGCAAGAAGTCTCGTGCCGATGCGGGTGCGGCGCCGGGCCCCGGCGGACCCAGGGCCTCTCGTCTGGATCAGGACAGGCTCGCGGGGATTGGCACGCACATCCGAGGCGTTGTCGTCGGTTTTCCCCAAGCTCTCGGCTTTCGCTCGAGCAGGGGAGGCCCCATTCGCTCCGCGCCCACGCCCTCCCGCGCCTTGCAGCCGCACGCGCCAGCCCCCGCTCCCTGATCCGGCCTGATCCAAACGACCTGATCCGGCCTGATCCAAACGAGAGGCCCTAGCTGTCATCGCGGTTCTCCGTTCGTCCCCGAACGCGCGGTTCCGGGACCAGTCGTTCCTGGCAGTGGCAGCCGCAGTCCTTCCTCCGGGACGCCCGGGGTGAACCCGGTTAGGGCCATCCAGCCGCCAGGACTCACCGCAGCGGCGTACGCGCCGGACCCTCCCGCGGGTCCGGCGCGGTCAGCCGTCTCGCCGTCAGGCGGTGTGCAGGGTGAGGCCGTACCGGTTCAGGATCTCGTTGATCGGCTGGTACCAGGTCTCACCGCCGCTGCTGCAGTTGCCCCAGCCGCCGGAGGTGACGCCCTGGGCCTGGTCACCGCTGATGAACGAGCCGCCGGAGTCGCCTCCTTCGGCGCACACGCTGGTCTTGGTCATCTGGTGGACGGCGCCCTGGCTGTAGTTCACGGTCTCGTTCTTGGCGAGCACCTTGCCGCAGTGCCAGTGCGTGGTGGAACCGGAGCGGCAGATCGAGGCCCCGATCGGTGCCTCCGCCGAACCGCGGACGAGCTGGTCGGAGACGGTGCCCCAGCCGAGCACCACCGGGACGGTCCACCAGCCGTTGCCCACGCTGACGTACGCGTAGTCGTTGTCGGGGAACGAGGAGCCCTGGAAGTTGCCGATGTTCGAATTGTCCCAGCCACGCACCGCGGCTCCCGCCTGCCCGCAGTGGCCCGCGGTGACGAAGCCGCCGTGCACCGAGAAGCCGATGGAACAGCGGACGTTGCCGGTGTAGTACGGGTCGCCGCCCACGGTCCCCGCGGCGAAGGTGCCCGGTGCCTTGCCGACCGTCTCGACCTGCACGGGGCCCGCCTGCCGGGCGCGCTCGACGAAGCGTTGGACATCGTTGTCGTCCTTCTGGGCAGCGACGACGTTCACCACGATCTTGTTGCTTCGCGGTGCCACATGCCAACTGCTGACGCCCTTGGGCGCGGACAGGGCGTCGATGTGTGCTTTCGCGGCGTCGAGTTGCTTCGCGCTGTGGCGGACCACGCGGACGGTGGCGCCGGTCGCGCGCAGAGCGTCGGTCCTGCCCGCGCTGGTGGTGGCGACGGTCAGCTTCTCGGTGTCCGCGTCGTACCAGGATCCGGCGTACGTCGATCCGGCGGCCTTCTGTGCCGCGCGGTCGACCCGTATCGCGGTCTTCTCGGAGGCGAGGCGTTCGCGCGCCTGGCCCGCGGTGAGCCCGAAGTCGTTCTGCAGGGCGGTGAGCATGCCCGCGGAGGCCGGGGGAGCGGTGGGTGCGGGGGCTGCGCCCGCGGTGGAGGTGAGCGAGGCGCTTGCCCAGGTGCCGACCAGGAGCAAGGAGGAGATGGCGATGCGGGCTCCGGTTCTGCGTCTCATGGCAGTGCCCTTTCTGTCGTTCCATCGGGGTGGGGTGGAACAGGGGGATGAGAGCGCTCTCACGATGAGTTCAGGCGGAGCATAAGAGTGGCCTGGCGGTCATGTCCATACCAACTAGGCGTCAGCGGAGGGCAATTGGCGCAGGGGTGCCATCTCCGGTGCCGCTGTGCGCGCCCGAACCGGGCGTCGCCTACCGGCCAGCAGGGGCAACTGCTCGGCGCTGAGGGCTTTTCCTGGCGGGGTGTGCGGCGGCCGGTGTCGCGCGTGCTCAGGCAGCGGCGGACGCATCGCGGGCGAGTGCCCGCAGGTCCAGATAGGCGCGCTGGATGAAGGCGCCGGTGGGCACCGGGCTCGTGTTGGCCAGCGCGGTCAGGGCCACGCCGGTCTGCGGGCTGAACCCCGCGAAGGCGGTGAAGCCCCGAGTGCCGCCGGAGTGGTGACAGAGGTCGTGACCGGGGCGGGGTCTGATGTTCCAGATCAGGCCGATGCGACTGCCGGTGCGCGGCAGGGCGATTCTGGGTTTCGTGACGTCGGTGAGGGCGGTCCGCAGCGTGTCGGGGACGGCGGGCGGACCGGCGGGATCGAGGAGGGCGTCGAGAGCCGTCAGCAGGTCGCGGGCGCTGGAGCGGACGGCACCGGCGGCGGGCAGGACGGGCATCCGCCACGCGGGGCGCTCTCTGCGGTGCCAGTGGCCGATGGCCTGTGGCTGGTCGGCGGCGCAGTTGGTGCGGGTCAGGCCGAGCGGCTCCAGGACGCGCTCGCAGAGCAGCCGGTCGAAGCCTCCGTCGCCGGGGTCCGGCCCGGTGGGGCCGTTCGCGGCACGGGTGAGCAGGTCGCCGAGCAGGCCCACGCCGAAGTTGGAGTAGTGCACCCGGGTGCCGGGTGCGGCCCGCGGCCGGGTGTGGGTGAGGGCGCGGCGCAGATCGGCGGGGGAGTAGCCGGCGTAGGGGTTGCTGAACCAGGACGGTGCGCCGCGGCGCAGAAAGCCTGGCGGCAGGCGGGACAGGCCCGAGGTGTGGGTGGCCAGGTGGAGGAGGGTGATGCGGCTGTCCTGGAGATGGGGAGCGGCGGCACGGGGCAGGAAGCGGGAGATCGGGTCGTCGAGGGCGACTTCGCCGCGTGCCGCCATCTCGGCCAGGAGGAGGGCGGTGAACGTCTTGGTGAGCGAACCGATCTCGAACCGTGTGTCCGGGCCTGCCGGTGCTCCGCCGCGCCATGCCGTGTCGCCGGTGACGAGCACGACGTGTTCGCGGCCGCGCCGCACCGCCAGGGCCACCGTGCTGGCTCCGGCAGCGGCGCTGCGCAGGCCGCCGAGCAGATCCATCGCCCATGCGGGCTCATCGGCAGCCGACTCCTGACCGGCTCGCACGGCGCCGTGGGAGCTCACCGGTGCGCTGTTTCGCCGCCCAGTGTCCGGGACACGGCGAGGGTCCCGGCGACAGCGGCGACCACGGCGGTGTGCTGATGGTCGGCGAAGCGGCGCTCCGGATCGTCGGGGACCGGGTCGCCGTCGCGGGGCATCAGGCCGTCCGGGTGCTGGGCCCGGGCCAGTCGTTCCCAGTCCGAGGCCGTGCAGTGCGGCTCCGTGAGACAGCAGCCGACGATCATCAGCTCGGCCACCAGGTCCCACTGCTCGATCTCGGCCCAGATGTCGATCCACACGGGCAGCCAGGTGGCGACGTAGGCGGTGAGCTCATCGGGCAGGCCGGAAGGGCGGGCACCCCAGTCGGTGAGGTGGAACACCGTGTGGGTGAGGCAGTAGCCGGTCATCCAGTCGATGAGCCAGGGCTCGGGAGTCGCGCCGAGCCAGGTGGCGCGGCTCAGCGTCGGCCAGTCGTACGGGCGTCCGTCCTGGTCGAGGCCCACGACGCGGGCCGCGTTGGCGACGGCGAGCCGCCGGTTGGGCAGGATCTCGACAGCTCGTACGGAGCGCAGTGCCCCGGTGTGGGCGAGCAGGTTCTCCAGGGGCTTGTGGCGGAGCCCGCCGCGAGCGAAGGGGGCGTACGTCTCCAGGGGGTCGGTCATCATCGAGTACCGCAGCAGCCGTTCGTAGAGCATGTCGCCGTCGCCGAGCTGGTGCCAGCAGAAGTCCATGAGCTCGCGGGCGAGCCGGAGCTCGGTGCTGCCGGACACCGACTCCCGCAGGACGAGTGAGGCGGCGAGCGCGCTCTCGGCCAGCGGTTTGTACACGCTGTCGGGTTCGCCGAGGTCGGCGGTGGAGTCGGCGGGCAGGGCGCCGAGCTCCCGCTGCGCGTGGAGCCACGCCAGCGCCCGCGAGCTGACCTCGTGCGCGGTCTGTGTCACGGACGTCGTCATACGCCCTCCAGGGCAAGGAGTCGCCGACTGATCGCGACGTCGAGAGCGAGCCGCGAGCCGCCGCCGTGCAGGCCGATGTGCTCGACCAGGGGCACCGGGTCGAGCGGCAGGCGGACGCCATCGGCGGCCAGCAGGGCGAGCCAGCGGGTGATGCGGGCGGCGGTGGAGAAGTCGCGCCGCAGCACGGCGCGCGTGGCTCCCCGCGCGAGGGCGAGCGGCGCCGCACGGGCCGCGTCGTGTACGGGCCCGTCGAGTCCGGGCAGCGCGAGCGGGGAGAGCTGGCCCATCCGCACGGACCAGGTCTGCCAAGGGACGCCCGGATGATCGGTGGTGCCGGTGGCCGCAGGGCGTTCCGGCGCCGTGAGCTCGGGTGCTCCGGTGGGTCGGCGCACGAGGGCGGTGCCCGGGTCGAGGCCTCCATCGGCCCCGTGTGCGGGGATGTCGCGGAGAGCGGCCCCCGTTCCCGTGAACCGGGCGAGCAGCGTCGTCGTGGCCCAGTCCCGCCAGGCGATGAGCCAGGGCTCGACGGTTCCGGCCGGGGGCGGGGCGGGAGTGCTCACCGGGGGTGGAAACACCTCGAAGGACTGGGTCACGGCTGCCGCGTCCTGCGGGTGGAACACGGCCTCGGCCAGGACATAGGGGGCGAAGGCGTCGGCCCCGACGATACGGATGGCTGCGAGGGCGGCCTGGGGGTCGTGCGCCGTCTCGACGTGCTCGGCGATCGTGGCCGTGCCCCCGATGCCGCGCAGGGCATCGAGGGCACGGAGAGCCAGATCGGCGGCAGACCCCGCATACGCGGCCTCTGACCGATCAGGACTCACTTGTCCTTCGGCTCCTTCGGTTCCTTCGGCGAGAGCAGCGCCAGGAGCAGCAGCACGCCGGAGGCCTCCGGCGTGTACGTCGGCGCGTCGCTCAGGATCGCCTCTGGCTCCACCATGGCCGTACCGAGCGCGGTTGCGTCCGTCGAAGTTGTCAGAAGCGGTGTGTGCTGAGCAAGCATCAGTGCCTCCTCGTTGAAAGTCGCCACTCTGTCCAGTGGCGCCCACCCCCGAATAATTTTAGGGCAGTTCGTCCTCTATGTCTGTTCGGGGCGGCCGGATCGGCCCCGGCGGCGGGTACGACAGCGGTCACGTGGTGTTCACCGGTACGCCCGCGGCCCTGGTGGCCGGGGCGCGGACCGTGACGGCGAGGCAGCTGCGGGAGTACGTCGAGAGCCGAGTCGGGGTCGGCGTCGACAAGCCGATCGTGCTCGGGCGCGGTGTCCGCGTAGGGTGCGTGAATGAGCATGCTGGATGACGCCCGCGCGGGCATGAACCCTGAGATCCGGCCGCAGGACGACCTGTTCGGCCACGTCAATGGTCACTGGCTGGAGACCGAGGCGATCCCCGACGATCGCTCCAGCTGGGGCCCCTTTGTGCAGTTGGTCGACACGGCCGAGGAACAAGTGAAGGTGATCATCCAGGAGCTCGCGTCGGACGGCGCGGACTCGGATGACGCGCGCAAGATCGCCACGCTGTACGCCTCCTTCATGGACGAGGAGGCGATCAACGCCCGCGGGCTCGCTCCCGCCCAGCCCTTGATCGACGCCGTCGCGGGGCTGCGCGACAACCGGGAGCTCGCGGCGTTCCTCGGCCGCTTCGAGCGGATCGGCGGCTCCGGTCTCTTCGGCTCCTACATCGACTCGGACGACCGCGACTCCGACCGCTACCTCTTCAACATCCTCCAGGGCGGACTCGGCCTGCCCGACGAGTCGTACTACCGCGACGAGAAGTTCGCCGAGATCCGCGAGAAGTACGGCGCCTACCTCACCGACCTGCTCACCCTCGGGCAGCACGCCTCGCCCGAGGAAGCCGCGAAGACGGTCCTCGCCCTGGAGACCCGTCTTGCCGCAGGGCACTGGGAGCGGGCCGAGACGCGTGACGTGCAGAAGACCTACAACCTCACCACCCTGGACGAACTGACCTCCCTGGCGCCGGAGTTCGACTGGCGCGGCTATGTCGAGGGGCTCGGCGGCTCGGACGCCACCATCGCCGAGACGTGCGTCCGTCAGCCGTCCTACCTCGCCCACCTGTCCACGGCCCTCGCCGAGGTGCCGATCGAGCAGTGGCGCGACTGGGCACTGGTCCGGGTCCTCCGCTCGTGCGCGCCCTACCTCACGGACGCGTTCGTGGAGAAGAACTTCGAGTTCTACGGCCGTACCCTCAACGGCACCCCGGAGCTGCGCGCCCGGTGGAAGCGGGCGGTCGCCTTCGTCGAGGGCTCCATCGGTGAGGCCGTCGGCAAGGAGTACGTGGCACGGCACTTCCCGCCGAGCTCCAAGGCGATCATGGACGACCTCGTCGGCAACCTCCTGGAGGCCTACCGCCAGTCGATCGCCCGTCTGGACTGGATGACGGACGAGACGAAGGAGCGCGCATACGAGAAGCTCGCCACGTTCCGCCCCAAGATCGGCTACCCGGACACCTTCCGCGACTACTCGGCCCTCGAGGTCTCCGGCGACGACCTGCTCGGCAACGCGCACGCGGCGGACGCCTTCGAGTCCGACCGGCAGCTCGCCAAGATCGGCGCGCCGGTCGACCGTGACGAGTGGTTCATGCTGCCGCAGACGGTCAACGCGTACTACAACCCGGGCACGAACGAGATCTGCTTCCCCGCCGGCATCCTGCAGAAGCCGTTCTTCTCGCCCGACGCCGACCCGGCCGAGAACTACGGCGGCATCGGCTCGGTCATCGGCCACGAGATCGGCCACGGCTTCGACGACCAGGGCGCTCAGTACGACGGCGCGGGCAACCTCAACGACTGGTGGACCGCGGACGACAAGACCGCGTTCGAGGCCAAGTCGAAGGCACTGGTCAAGCAGTATGACGCCTTCTCGCCGCGCAACCTCCCCGACGAGTTCGTCAACGGCTCGCTGACGGTGGGCGAGAACATCGGCGACCTGGGCGGCCTGACCATCGGGCACACGGCCTACCGCATCGCGCTCGACGGCGCTCCGATGCCGGAGAGCGACGGCCTGACAGGATCCCAGCGGCTCTTCATGAACTGGGCCTACTGCTGGCGCACCAAGCGCCGCAAGGAGCAGGAGCAGCAGTACCTCACCATCGACCCGCACTCGCCGCCCGAGTTCCGGGCCAACATCGTGCGCAACCTCGAAGAGTTCCACGAGGCGTTCGCGACGGCGGAGGGCGACGGGCTCTGGCTGGACCGCGCGGAGCGCGTCAGGATCTGGTGAACTCCCGGCGGGCGGGGGAACTGTTGCGCCGTCGCCTGCCCGGCCCGCCCAGTGCTAGTTCGCGGGTTTTGCAGCCTTAACGGAAAACTTGAGTG
>NZ_JBVIHP010000010.1:92251-129793 GCF_055570235.1 Streptomyces sp. NPDC031274
ACCTCTCCCGAAACCCGCCGAGAGGGAGCACCCCCCCCCCCCCCCCCCCCCCCCCCCCCCCCCCCCCCCCCCCCCCCCCCCCCCCCCCCCCCCCCCCCCCCCCCCCCCCCCCCCCCCGGCCTGACCCGCCCGGTGCCGGTCGATGATCGTCGAATCCTGACGGAAGCATTGACGTGCTCTTGCCACGCTCATACTTTTTGGTCGGTAATCCGAACCACGTCCGGCATGTCGAACGTCCGGTATATCGAACGTACAGGTCAGGAATGAGGCGCCCATGGCCCCCGCACCCGCCAGACGAGCCGTCCTTCGCGCCGCAGCTCTCGCGGCGGCGGCACCGGTGATCCCGTCCCTCGCCGCAGGCAGGGCGGCCGCGGCTCCGCGATCCGTGGTCGGCTCCGCGGCCGACGCGAGTGCGCCGACCGCTCTCGCCACCCCGTCCGCCTGGACCGCACAGCCGTTCGCGCTGGGGGACGTGGCACTCCACAAGGGCGTCTTCGCCGCCAAGCGTGCCCTGATGCTCGACCACGGCAGGGGCTATGACGTGGACCGGCTGCTCCAGGTGTTCCGCGCCAACGCGGGGCTCTCCACCCGGGGTGCGGTGGCCCCCGGCGGCTGGGAGGGACTCGACGGCGAGGCGAACGGGAATCTCCGGGGCCACTACACCGGCCACTTCCTCACCATGCTCTCCCAGGCGTACGGCAGCACGGGCGAGAAGGCGTACGCCGACAGGATCCGCTCCATGATCGGGGCGTTGACTGAGGTCAGGGAGGCGCTCCGCCGCGACCCGAGCGTCCTCAGGGTTCCCGGTAAGTTCGGTACGGCCGCGGAGAACGTAAGGGGCTCGCACCAGTACGTGGATCTCCCGGCCGATGTCCTCGGCGGCGCCACGGACGTGACCCTCTCGGCCTGGGTGAAGCCGACCCACGACGCCGACTGGACCCGGATCCTCGACTGCGGCAACGACACGAGCCGCTACCTCTACCTGGCCGCCCGCACCGCGGATGGAGTCCCGCGCTTCGCCATCACGGCGAACGGGCCCGGCGGCGAGCAGGGCGTCAACGGCACCGAGCCACTGGCCCTGAACGAATGGAGCCACGTGGCGGTGACGATCGAGGGCGCCACCGGCACGCTCTACGTCAACGGCCGTGCGGTCGCGGCGAACACCTCGATGACCCTTGATCCGGCCGCGCTCGGCTCCCTGAAGAACAACTGGCTCGGCCGCTCCCACTACGCGGCCGACCCGGTCTTCGCCGGCGCGTTCGACGAGGTCAACTTCTGGTCGCGGGCCCTGACCGCCGCGGAGATCTCGGGGCTCCAGGACGCGCCCGCCGCCGGTTCACCGGCCGGTGCGGGGGACTTGGCGGCGTACGCCTTCGACGAGACCAGCGGCGACTCCTTCGCCGACAGTTCTGGCCACGGCCGACACGCCACCTTGCGCCGCACCTGGGGCGGGCCGAGCCATCCGGGGTTCCTCGCGGCGTACCCGGAGACGCAGTTCATCGCCCTGGAGTCGATGACGAGCGGCGACTACACCAAGGTGTGGGCGCCGTACTACACGGCGCACAAGATCCTGCGCGGTGTCCTCGACGCCTACCTGTACACGGGCGACGAACGAGCGCTCGACCTCGCGTCGGGCATGTGCGACTGGATGCACGCGCGCCTGTCCAAGCTGCACGGGAGCACCCTGCAACGCATGTGGGGCATCTTCTCCAGTGGGGAGTTCGGCGGCATCGTGGAGGCGATCTGCGATCTGTACGCCATCACCGGCCAGGCCGAACACCTCGCCCTGGCCCGCCTCTTCGACCTCGACAGGCTCATCGACGCGTGCGCCGCGGGCGACGACACCCTCGACGGGCTGCACGCCAACCAGCACATCCCCATCTTCACGGGCCTGCTGCGGCTCTACGACGAGACGGCGGAGCGCCGCTACCTCACCGCCGCCAAGAACTTCTGGGGCATGGTCGTACCGACCCGTATGTACGGCATCGGCGGCACGAGCACCGGCGAGTTCTGGAAGGCTCCCGGTGTCATCGCCGGAACGCTCAGCGACACCACCGCCGAAACCTGCTGCGCGCACAACCTGCTCAAGCTGAGCCGGGCGCTGTTCCTCCACGAGCAGGACCCCGCGTACATGGACTACTACGAGCGGGCCCTGTACAACCAGGTCCTCGGTTCGAAGCAGGACAAGGCCGACGCGGAGAAGCCCCTCGTCACGTACTTCATCGGTCTGCTGCCGGGCCACGTGCGTGACTACACGCCCAAGGCGGGCACGACCTGCTGCGAGGGCACGGGCATGGAGAGCGCCACCAAGTACCAGGACTCCGTCTACTTCCAAAAGGCCGACGGCTCCGCCCTGTACGTCAACCTCTACAGCCCCTCCACGCTGACCTGGAAGGAGAAGGGCGTCACGGTCACACAGACCACCGACTACCCGAGGGAACAGGGCACGACGCTCACGGTCCGGGGATCCAGGGCCGCCTTCGATCTACGGCTGCGCGTACCGGCCTGGGCGGGGAGCGGCTTCACCGTGACCGTCAACGGCAAGAAGGTGAAGGCCGATCCGGCGCCCGGCAGCTACTGCTCCCTGTCCCGCACATGGCGGGACGGCGACACCGTCCGGGTTTCCCTCCCCTTCCGGCTACGGGTGGAGAAGACCCCCGACAAGCCGGAAGTCCAGGCCCTGTTCTACGGACCGGTCCATCTCGTGGCCCGCGACAGCGCGAAGACCTACTTCCGGTTCGCTCTCCACGGAAACGCCGCACTCTCCGGCGACCTGCTCCCCAACCTCGAGCCGATAGCCGGCGAACCGCTCCACTACACACTCGACGGCATCCCCCTCGCGCCCTTCTTCGAAGGCACGGAAGACCCGACGCACGCCTACTTCCAGCGGTCCGAACCCAAGGTGGTCTTCGGCACGATCGACTCCGGCGTCGCCAACCCGACGGGGACAGGGGCCGACGGCACGACCCTCCTCGACGAGATCTGGTCGGCCGCTCCCTTCAGGAACAAGAGCGCGTTGGTCCAGCATGTCCAGGCCACCGTGGACTCCTGGGTGGGTGCCGGCCGACTGGGCGCGGGTGACGGCAGGAAGGTGGTGCGCACGGCGAAGGAGGCTTCTTACACGAGGTGATGGGGGTGGTTGGCACAGAAGGCCGGGTGGTCGTCCAGGCGGCGCACATAGGCGCGCACGTGGGGGCGGGAGCGGGCCGCCTCAGCCGCATCCGGGGTGAGGTGGACGAGCCTCGCCCACAAGTCCACGTCCGCTGCCGTGAGTTCGTCGCCCACGAGGTAGGAGTGGGCGGCAAGACGGCAGTCGATCCTGTCCAGTGTCGCGGGGGTGAGCGGCCCGGCGAGCAGCTCGTGCCAGGTGTCGATCCGTGCTGCCAGGGCCGGTCGGCGCAGGACGGGCAGCGGGCCACTGCCGTGTGCGGCAAGGCGGCAGGCCAGGTCGCGCAGGATGTCCGGCGTGTGGTTGCTGACGACGTGACCGCTCCACCGGTCGCACAGGGCCGGAACGGTCAGCGGCCCTTCGAAGTGGTGCTCGGTGGCCTCGTAACAGCGGTGCAGCGAGTCGAGCGCCGCAGTGGTGTGCGGTGCCAGGAGGGTGGTGGTGACCGACTCCCTGAGCCCGAGCAGGTCGAGGGTGATCGAGACGCGCAAGGAGTCCGGACATTCTGCCGAGAGATACAGGTGGTAGCGGTGGGGCGCCGGGTAGAAGCCGCCCGCCACGTCGTCGCCGATGCGGCTGCGGATCGGCGCGGGACGGGCGAAGCGTGGGCCGGTGTCGCGTGGGCCGGTGTCGCGCGGAGAGCATGAATCCGCGGGGGAAGTCGGGTGGGAAGCAGGGCGGGAAACAGTACGGGAACGGTGCGACGTGATCTCGGGCATGGCTCTCCAGGGAGGGGAGGGGCGCCGACCGGCGGCGGCACGCGCGGGGCCGGTGGCACAGCGGGGGAGAGGGGGATCCGTGGCCGCAGAGGGCCGCAGTGATGAGGCTTCTTGTCCGGAGGCGTCGCTGGTGTGTGGACGCTGCGCGGACGTCAGACAGCTGGCACCGAGGCGCTGCACACGCGCAGCAGATCGATGTGAAGGCGTCTGGTCAGGAAGCGAGGGCGGGGCCGGGGCGCGGACAGGGGAGGCCGCTGGATGCTGTTCCCCTCACCGACCGCCCTGGACATGTCCACCAGCCCTGCCGTCGAGGCCCGTCGTACCCGGGGCCGCGCTTGCCCCGCCGCCACGGCGGGACCCGGTCGTCACCCGGGGCACCCCGTCGCGGAGGAAGGGTTGCCCGCCAGCGGGCCGGGGCCGATGACCCGCTCGGGCAGGAACCCTGCCGGGCGGGCGCTGACAATCGTGACCGTCCCCGGAAGTTTGAGTCCGGGTGCCTGTCTCCGTCAAGAAGGCCCGCACCAGGAACAGAAGGAGTGGTCCGGTGGTTGACTTGACGGAGACAGGCGACGAGGCATGTACGACGCTGTGAGAACGCCCATGATCCACGGGCATTGCGCACCGCTACGACCTCACGTAACGTCCCGAGCAGGTTACGAGTGTCAGCGTCAAGCCCTGGCTTGCTGACCGGCAACCCTCCCACGCGGCGGGGTGCTCCAGGTGAGGACCAGGCGGTGCCCGTCCAGGGTTCCGCAAGCGCGAGACCGGCGAGGCTCCAGGCCCGCCGAGTCGGAAGGGGCGGAGGTGACGGACGTGCCAGCTGTGTCAGCCGTACCGCCCCTGTCGCCCGTGCCGCCCGCGCCCGCCCCGCGCGTCATGGTGATCGCCCCGAGCCGCCAGGTGCATCTGTACTCCCGGCCGCACATCGATCTGCAGCGTGTCGCCGGCGCGCTCTGTCGTTCCTGACCCGTCACCCCGCCGCCGCACCCTCGGATCCGAGGGGCCGGTGTTCTCGTACGGTCGCACGGTCGATCAGGAAGGCACACCTTTCGTGTCGTCATCACCTTCGTTGCCCCATTCGCCTCATTCCTCCGCTTCTTCTGCCGACTCTGCCGCCGCGCTGCACCTCGCCGTCGCGCTCGACGGCGCGGGCTGGCACCCGGCCGCCTGGCGCGAACCGGTCGCCCGCCCGGGGGAGTTGCTCACCGCCCGGTACTGGGCCGATCTGGTCACCGAGGCCGAACACGGCCTGCTCGACTTCGTGACGATCGAGGACGGGCTCGGGCTCCAGTCGTCCCACTTCACCGAGCCCGACGGACGCACGGATCAGGTACGCGGGCGGCTCGACGCCGTCCTCATCGCCGCCCGTGTCGCCCCGCTGACCAGCTACATCGGACTCGTGCCGACGGTGGTGGCCACGCACACGGAGCCCTTCCACACATCCAAGGCGATCGCCACGCTCGACTACGTCAGCACGGGCCGCGCGGGCGTACGGGTGCAGGTGTCAGCACGCCGTAACGAGGCCGCGCACTTCGGGCGCCGCACGCTTCCCGCCCTCGATGCCGTCGAGGACCTCGGCAGGCCGGACGTACGGGAACTGACCCTCGACCTCTTCGACGAGGTGGCCGACTACGTCGAAGCCGTGCGTCGGCTCTGGGACAGCTGGGAGGACGACGCGGAGATCAGGGACGTCGCCACCGGCCGCTTCGTCGACCGCGACAAGCTGCACTACATCGACTTCGAGGGCAAGCACTTCAGCGTCAAGGGCCCCTCGATCACCCCACGGCCACCGCAGGGCCGTCCCGTCGTCAGCGCGCTCGCCCACGAGACCCCGACCGAGGCCCCGTTCCGGCTGCTCGGCCGCTCCGCCGACATCGGATACGTCACCCCGCGCGACGCCGGGCACGCACGCGACATCGTCACGGCGGTCCGCGGCGAACAGGAAGCTGCCGGGCGGGCCGACGAGCCCCTCCACCTCTTCGGCGACCTGGTGGTGTTCCTCGACGACGATCCGGCCGCCGCCGTGGCCCGCAGGGAGCGTCTGGACGCCCTCGCGGGACACCCGTACACCAGCGACGCACGTGTGTTCACCGGCACGCCCGCCCAACTGGCCGACTTGCTCCTGGAGTTGAGTCAGTCCGGACTCACCGGGTTCCGGCTGCGCCCCGCCGTCGTCGGCCACGACCTCCCGGCGATCACCCGGGGCCTGGTGCCAGAACTCCAGCGCCGCGGCGCCTTCAGGCACGCGTACGAAGCCGACACCCTGCGCGGTCTCCTCGGCCTCGCCCGCCCCGCAAGCCGCTACGCCGCCGCCACCGCCTGAGCCGGAAGGAACCCGACATGAGCAAGTCACCGGACAAGCCGCTCAAGCAGATCCACCTCGCGGCACACTTCCCCGGCGTCAACAACACCACCGTATGGAGCGACCCCGAGGCCGGGAGTCACATCGAGTTCAGCTCCTTCGCGCACTTCGCACGGACCGCCGAGCGCGCCAAATTCGACTTCCTCTTCCTCGCCGAGGGGCTGCGGCTTCGCGAACAGGGCGGGAAGATATACGACTTGGACGTCGTCGGGCGCCCCGACACGTTCACCGTGCTCACCGCGCTCGCCGCCGTCACCGAACGCCTCGGCCTGACGGGCACCATCAACTCCACCTTCAACGAGCCGTACGAGGTGGCCCGCCAGTTCGCCAGCCTCGACCACCTCTCGGGCGGGCGCGCCGCCTGGAACGTCGTGACCTCCTGGGACGCCTTCACCGGCGAGAACTTCCGGCGCGGCGGGTTCCTGCCGCAGGAGGAGCGGTACTCCAGGGCGAAGGAATTCCTCAGCACGGCGGGCGAGCTCTTCGACTCCTGGCGCGGGGACGAGATCGTCGCCGACCAGGAGGCCGGCACGTTCCTGAGTGACGCCAAGGCGGGCGCCTTCGTCCATCAGGGGCAACACTTCGACATCCAGGGGCAGTTCAACGTCCCGCGCAGTCCACAGGGCCGACCTGTCATCTTCCAGGCCGGTGACTCGGAGGAGGGGCGCGAGTTCGCCGCCGAAGGCGCGGACGCGATCTTCAGCCGGTACAGCACGCTCAAGGAAGGGCAGGCGTTCTACACGGACGTCAAGGGCCGCCTGGCCCGCCACGGCCGCACCCACGACCAGCTGCTCATCCTGCCCGCGGCGACCTTCGTCCTCGGGGACACGGATGCCGAGGCGGAGGAGCTCTCCCGTGAGGTGCGGCGCCGACAGGTCAGCGGCGCCACGGCGATCAAGCACCTGGAGTTCGTCTGGAACCGCGACCTCTCCGCGTACGACCCGGAGGGCCCGCTGCCCGACATCGACCCGGACGTCGGCGAGCACACCATCGCCCGCGGGCGTGCCCAGGTGCGGATGTACCGCGACCCGCTGGCCACCGCTCGGGAGTGGCGCGAGCTCGCGGCCGCGAACAAGTGGTCCATCCGTGACCTCGTCATCGAGACCGGCAGCCGTCAGTCCTTCGTCGGCTCCCCGGCCACCGTCGCCGAGACGATCAACTCCTTCGTCCAGGCCGACGCGAGCGACGGCTTCATCCTCGTTCCGCACATCACCCCCGGCGGCCTCGACGCCTTCGCCGACACCGTGGTCCCGCTGCTCCAGGAACGCGGCGTCTTCCGCACGGAGTACGAGGGCACCACCCTGCGCGACCACCTCGGCCTGGCTCACCCCGACGCCGACGCGGACGCCGGGGTGCGCTTCCCCCAACCCGCTTCCGTACCCACACCCGTGCCCGCGTCGGCCGACCACTGAGGAGGATCACCGCCCATGTCAGACATCCCGCTCAGCGTCCTCGACCTGGTACCGATCTCGTCCGGCTCCTCCGCGACCGTGGCGCTGCGCAACTCCATCGACCTGGCCCGGCAGACCGAGCGTTTCGGGTACGCCCGCTACTGGTTCGCCGAGCACCACCTCAACCCGGGTGTGGCGGGCACCTCACCCGCGGTCGTCCTCGCCCTGACCGCCGCCGCGACCTCGACGATCCGGCTCGGGGCGGGAGCAGTGCAGCTCGGTCACCGCACCGCGCTCTCCACGGTCGAGGAGTTCGGCCTGATCGACGCGCTGCATCCCGGGCGCCTCGACCTGGGCCTCGGCCGCTCAGGCGGCCGACCGCCCGGAACGCCCGCCGCCGCGCCGCCGACCGCCACCCCCGTCGTCGACGGCCGTGCCCCCAACGGGCTGCGGATCCCGGCACGCTTCTCCTACGAGCACCTGCTCGGCTCACCCCGCGTCGCCCTCCAGCGCAAGCTGCTCCAGCAGCCGCACGCCGAGGCGCAGGACTACGGGGAGCAGGTCGACGACATCCTGGCGCTTCTCGCCGGAACATATCGCTCCGACGACGGCATCGAAGCGCATGTCGTGCCCGGTGAGGGCGCCGACATCCAGGTGTGGATCCTGGGCAGCAGCGGCGGCCAGAGTGCGGACGTCGCCGGTCGGGGCGGCCTGCCCTTCGCCGCGAACTACCACGTCAGTCCTGGCACGGTGCTCGAGGCCGCGGAGGGCTACCGCGCCGCGTTCAAGCCCTCCGACGTACTCGACAAGCCCTATGTCAGCGTCTCCGCGGACGTCGTCGTCGCCGAGGACGACGAGACAGCACGCGAACTCGCCGCGGGTTACGGCCCATGGGTCCGCAGCATCCGCACGGCCGAGGGCGCCATCCAGTACCCGACGCCGGAAGAGGCGCGCCGCCACAACTGGACCGACGCGGACCGGGCACTGGTCCAGGACCGCACCGAGACCCAGTTCACGGGTTCTCCCGGACGCGTGGCGGATCTCCTGGAACAGCTCCAAGAAGCCACTGGGGCGGACGAGTTGCTCATCACCACCATCACCCACGGTCACGCCGACCGGGTGCGCTCCTACGAACTGCTCGCCGAGGAGTGGCGCCGCAGGTGACCTGTCCGTCCGCCGGGCGCTCCCACGTCCGGCGGACGGACTGACAGGGACAGAGAAGGCCATCGACAAGGTCCCGGGCCGGTCGGCCTTCGAGCAGGACATCGCTGTGAAGGAGCTGTCCCGTGCCGCGGGCTGAGACCGGGGTCGGCCCCGGCTGACATCGAACTGCCCGACAACGAACTGCTGGTACCCGTCACGTATTTCAAGTGCGCGGTATTCCCGCCGCACGCAGGCCCTGGGGGCGAGCCTCAGCTCCCGTCCGGAGTCGGTGGGCGTCCGGCCGGGATGAAGGCGACCACTTAGTCCTCGAACCCTTCATGCAGGCCCCACTCTTCGCGGGCCATAGCGGCTTCGTGTCTGGCTCGGGAGTCTTGGCGTCCCCTGGCGTAGACGTGGACGGTGTAGACCGTGGCCGGGTCGAGCTGTAGGGCTGGGGCGTATCCGTGGGCACCTGGAAGCCAGCCCGCAGCTGGTGTGGCAGGGCCTGTGGTGGGGCCGGACATGCTCATCCGCCCGCCTGAAATCGGTACGTAGGGCCAGGTGCCGAGTAACTGCCATTCCTCCGGCTGTTGGACCGGCTCGGCCTCGGTGAGTATGAGGGTCACCCAGGCGTCGTGGGACTGCACGCAGCTGACGACAGTGAGCTGGCCGGGGGCGATGATCACAGGCTTGTCGGTGCGGAAGTCAGGTGTCCGGTCGCCACCCTCCCACTCGGTCTCGATGTCCTCGTGGATGTAGAAGTGCGAGTACTCGATGCTGACAACGCCGCTCACCATGTCCATCTCTGGACCGTACGTCGCCGTCACACTGGAGCTGATCCTGCCTCAGCCGTGATGCGTATGGGTTGGAGCGCTGCTCGTGACGGCGGGGGCGGGGTTCGCCGGTCTTGGAAACGCGTCCGACGCCGACCGCCTCGCTCCCCGTCTCGACGAGGCGGGGAGCGGCCAGGATCTTCTGCCGGACGCGTTCCCGCTCGGGTACGACCATGGACGGGGCTTGTCACTGTCCTACCAGTGTGGCAAGGATCGTCGGGTGGACAGTGCTCTCTGACGCTGCCTCGTGCAGTCTCAACGGATACCGGACGGGACCCCTCACATGACGACGCCGAACTGGGCGGACTTCCAGTACGAGATCTATCTCAACGGCATGACGGGTGCCGTGCCCCGACTGCCCACCGACCTGACCCGCCTCGAGGAGCTGACCGAGCAGCGGCTCGGTCCGGGCCCCGTCGGCTATGTCTCCGGCAGCGCGGGCAACGGCAGCACCGCCCGCGCCAACCGCGCGGCACTTGAGCGGCGTCGGATCGTGCCGCGCATGCTGCGGGACGTACACGAACGCGATCTGTCCGTGGAGGTGCTCGGCCACCGGCTGCCCGCGCCGCTCGCTCTCGCCCCCGTCGGCGTTCTGTCGATCATGCACCCGGAGAGCGAGTCCGCCGCCGCCCGCGCGGCAGCGGCCCGCGGCGTCCCGTACATCCTGTCCTCGGCCTCCAGCACGCCCATGGAGCAGGTCGCCAAGGAGATGGGGGACGCGCAGCGCTGGTTCCAGCTGTACTGGGCCAAGGACCGCGACGTCACCAAGAGCTTCCTGGACCGTGCGAAGGCCTCGGGCTTCACCGCGCTCGTCGTCACGCTCGACACTCCGCTCCTCGCCTGGCGGCCGCGCGACCTCGACCAGGCGTATCTGCCCTTCCTGCACGGCGTGGGCACCGCCAACTACTTCAGCGACCCGGCGTTCCAGGCGGGCCTCGCCAAGCCGGTGCACGAGGACCCGAACGCGGCCGTGATGCACTTCGTCGGCATGTTCGCCGACCCCGCGAAGACCTGGCCGGACCTGGCGTTCCTGCGCGAGAACTGGGACGGCCCGATCGTGCTCAAGGGCGTCCTGCACCCGGACGACGCGCGCCGCGCCGCCGACGCGGGCATGGACGGAGTGGTGGTCTCCAACCACGGCGGCCGCCAGGTCGCGGGCTCCGTCGCGGCCGCCGACGCCCTGCCCCGCGTCGTGGCGGCGGTCGGCGACCGGCTCAGCGTCCTGTTCGACAGCGGCATCCGCACCGGCGACGACATCTTCAAGGCGCTCGCCCTCGGCGCCCGGGCCGTGCTCGTGGGACGGCCGTACGCCTATGGGCTCGGCCTCGACGGCCAGGCGGGCGTCGACCACGTGATCCGCTGTCTGCTCGCCGAACTCGACCTCACCCTCGCCCTGTCCGGACACGCGGGGCCCGCCACCCTCACCCCCGACGATCTGATCGAGGAGACCGCATGAGCGCCGTGAAGAACGTCCTGGCCATCGTCTCGCCCCACGTGGGCGGCCGCGCGGCGGGAGCCGCTCTCGCCGGGCTGCTTCCCGCGTCGGCGCACGTCACCGTCGTCGAGTCGGCCGACGAGGATCCCGCCGCCCTGCGCGCGGCGCACGTCATCGTCACCGGCCTCGCGCCCGTCACCGCCGAGCACATCGCCGCGGCGCCGGACCTCGAAGTCGTCCAGTGCGCGAGCCACGGCTTCGACTACGTCGACGTGGACGCGGCGCGCGCACGCGGCATCCACGTCTGCTCGATCGGCTCGAGCGGCGCCGAGAAGCAGAACGTCGCCGAGCAGACGTTCGCTCTCATGCTCGCCCTCGCCAAGCAGCTGATCCCGGCGCACACCGCCCTCACCGCGGCCGACTGGGCGCTGCCCCGCCTCCAGCAGTCCATCACCGAGCTCTCCGGCAAGACGCTGGGAATCGTCGGACTCGGCCACATCGGCGAGGAAGTCGCCCGCCGCGCGGTCGTGTTCGACATGAGCGTCGTCTACGCCGGGCCGAGGCGGGCGGCAGCGGGGAAGGAGGCCCGCCTCGGCGGCGCACGCCATGTCGAACTCGACGAACTGCTCCGCACGTCCGACTACGTCTCGCTGCACGCCCCGCTCACGGAGGAGACCCGCAACCTCCTGGACGCCGAACGCCTCGCCCTCCTGAAGCCGACGGCGTTCGTCATCAACACCTCGCGGGGCGCACTCATCGACCAGGACGCCCTCGCCGACGCGCTGACGGCCGGCACGCTGGCGGGGGCGGGCATCGACGTCTTCGACCCCGAGCCGCCCACCGCGGCCCTGCGCCTGCTGAAGGCGCCGAACGTGGTGCTCTCACCGCATGTCGCGGGCGTCACCCGCGAGACGCTCGTGCGCATCGGCCTCGCGGCGATCCAGAACGTCGCAGGACACCTGGAGGGCAAGCCGCTCGGCGACATCGTCTCCTGACGTCCTGACGTCCTGTCGGCCATGGGTTTCACGCGTTGTGGCAGCGCCCGAGGAGGGCGCTGCCACAATCTGCCTGAACTGCGGGCCGTGATCTACCAGATCGATCCGACCCACTCGGGGTGGTCGACGAACGGGTTCCGGTTGTGCTGGAACTTGTCGTAGATGACCTGGTTGCGGTTCTTCTCGAACGTGTCCGGCGGGTCCTCGTCGCTCCACTGCTTCAGTACGGACAGGCGCCCGATCGCGGGGGCGCTGCCGTTGGAGACCTTGTCGTTGGGCTCCAGGTCGGCGAAGCCGTCCTCGCCGTCGTAGCGCACGGCCATGTAGAGGATCATGCGGGCCACGTCGCCCTTGACGGCGTCACGGGGCTCGAAGGAGTCGGAGTCGGTGTTGTTGCCCGGCGCCTCACCGACGGCACTGCCGCCGTTGTCGAAGTCCTTGTTGCCGCGGACGCTGTTGACCGAGACATCCTCAGGGCGCAGGTGGTGGATGTCGGTGCCGGGACCGGTCGAGGTGCCGAAGTCGCCGTGGGACTTGGCCCACACGTGCTCGCGGTTCCACTGGTCCGGGTCGCCGCCGTTGCTGTCCTTGCTCTGCGAGCGGCCGGTGTAGAGCAGGATCACGTTGCTGCTGTTGTCCGGGTCCTGATCGGTGACCTTGAGCGCGTCCCAGACCTGGCTGTACGACAGTTTGGTCTGGTCGCTGATGATCGTGTGCAGGGCGCTCTTCAGCTCCGGACCGGTCTTGCCGAGCGCGTCCTTGTAGTACGTGTCGTCATAGGCGCCGACGGATGCGGCGGACGGCGTGGGGGCCGTGGTCGCGGCGTCGGCTGCGGCGGGGACGGTGATCCCGACGAGGAGCGCGGCGGCCGTCATGGCCAGTGGTTTCCAGCGACGTATGTGAGGGACGGGCATGTGGGGGTGTCCTCTCCCGGAGGCTCGCGCACCGCGGATCCCTCCAACAGGACCCGCGTTCTACGCGAGTTGACAAGTGGGTAAACCGGAGAGTGGCACGGGTGGGCGCATCACTGTATGAACGTTGTGCGTCGAGTCTGTGACGATGTCATGGACGCGACATGCGGGGCGAAGGAGGGCATCTCCCCTACAGGGGGCGGACGGTGAGGATCTGCTGTGCGTGTCCGACGGGGCCGTTGACGTCGTGCAGGACGGTGCTGGTGATGCCCTGGCCGGTCGGTCCGAAGGTCACTGTGGTGTCGAGTCCGGTCCAGCGCCCTTCAGGCTGCCGGTGGAGGTGCACGGTGAGGTCGACGTTGGGGAACATCCAGGCGGTGGGCGACTGGCGGACGGCGATGCCGTTGGCGGTGTCGACGAGTGCGATGTAGGACGCCAGCGGGCTCGCGCTCTGCCCGGCGACGAGGTCGAGGCCGGTGGAGATCCACGCCGTCGTACGGCCCGGCTGCGGGGGCGCGAGCGGGCGGACGTCCAGCGAGGCGATGTATCCGCCGGGCCACACGGAGGCCATGTGCCACTGCGTCAGCGCATCCGGCGGCGTGAGCCTGTCGGCACCGCCGCCCGCGACGGCGCTGGTGTCACCGGACACGAGGAGCCAGGCCCTGGCTCGCACCACCGGACGGCCGGCCATCAGCACGACGGCCTCGACCAGTTCGATGGTGCGGCCGGGACGGACGGTCTCCACCCGGATCTCGCACTCGTCGAGGGCGAGGCGCCCGAGGATGTCGAAGCTGATCCGGGCCAGGACCAGGCCACTGTCCGGCTGAGTGGCCAGGTGCCGGTCGATGGCGTGCACGATGAGGCCGCCGAGCGGGCTGAAGTGCTGTTCGTCGATGTCCCAGGCGCCGCCTGCGTGGGGCGTGGGCTTGTAGCGGTGCTCGTCGATGGGCTCGTAATAGCTGCCGGTGTCCAACGGAGGCTTCCCTCTCGGCCTTGCGGATGCGGAATCCCAGTATCCGAAGATCGTACGGGCCGGAGAAGGCCGCGGAGAGAGCGAGCCCGGACGGCTATTGAAGCCCGTTGAGGTAGTGCTCGCCGATGTCGCGCAAGCGGTGCGCGGCGGAGCCGTGGGCCGTCAGGGCGCGGGCGTTGCGCCAGAACCTGTCGAGGCCGGGGTCGGTCGAAGGAGGGGGCGCGTCGGCGGTGACTTCGAGGATGCGGGTGGTGATGTGCAGAGCGGCCTGGGCCGTGACCGCTTCGGCCGCGCCCACGAGGAACGCGATGTCGGCCCGCTCGTCGGCGCCGAGCGCGGGGCCGGTCCCAAGCCCCTGGGCCAACGCCTCCGTCGCGCGTTCCACCACTGCCGCCGCACTGTGCGCGGCTGTGGCCAACTCTCCGTAGGCGAGCAGCAGATAGGGGTCCGTGGGCGGTCGCCCGCAGTCGCCGCCGGTGTCGAGCGCGGCCGGCGGGTCGGTGCGGGGCAGGGCGCGACTGATGTCCCGCGCCTCGGCCAGGGCACCCTCCGCGTTGCCCAGGCCGACCTGGACGAGAAGGAGGCGGCGGGTCAGTGGGGCGAGCGCGGTGAACGGCGAGATCTCGTGCTCGTCGACGGGAACCGTGCCGAGCACTTGGTCCGCCGGTACCGGTACGTCGTCGTAGCTGACGCCGCCCGCGCCGCTGAGGCGCTGCCCGAGCGGGTCGTGCGCGGGTTCCGTGGAGACGCCGGGGTGGGCGGGGTTCACCTGGACGACCACCCATTCACCGGTGTCCGTCCGCCGCGCCGTATGGACGAGCCGGTCAGCGACGGCGACACCCGCGGTCAGGGGGCGGCGCCCGTGCAGGACGTATCCGTCGGTGGTCGGCGTGAGGGCGAGGTCGGTGCCCGTCTGCGCGTCCGGCAGTTCGATGTCACCGCCGTAGAGCCACTGCTCGTGCACGGCGCGAAGTTCGAGCGCGGCGGCGTCCTCCGGTGCGGCGAAGAGGCGGGGGCTCCACGACAGGGCGTGGTGGTGTGCGAGGAGTTCGGCGATGGAGCTGTCCGCCGCAGCGATGTCCCTGACCGCCGTACAGGCCATGCGCCAGTCGCTGCCCCGGCCGCCCTGGCTGTCCTGGCCGGACGGCGTCAGGAGCGCGGGCAGTCCCGCCTCGCGCAGCCGCGAGACCTCGTCGAACGGGGGCTTGCCCGCCCGGTCGCGCAGGTCCGCGTCGACGGCGAGGTCATCGGCGAGTTCCCGGACGACGCGCGGCGAGGCGGAGGGGATCAGCGTTGTCACGGGGACGCCTCACAGATTCCTAGTTTCCCTACCTGATTGATAGGAATAGTGTGCTCGAACTCCTGCCGCGGCAAGGGGGTGTTCAACGGGCGGACGGCTGCGTCTCGCCCTGTGGGATCTCAAGGGTTGGTCAGTCACGGGCCGCTCCTGCCGATCGCCCCGCTGCCGCACCGAAATTCGGTTACGGAACCACAGCCCGGATGCCTAGCATCGGGACATGCCAAGACCTTCCGGGTTCACCTACGAGCAGCGTCCCGACGCCGGCGTCACGATCACCCACCACGGCCGTGCGGCCGGCACGCTGCGAGGCGCGCGCGCCGAGAAGTTCCTCGCCGAGGTCGAGTCGGGCGACGCCCAACTGGTGATGGCCCGCTGGACAGGTGCGTACAAGCACGGCAATGAGCGCACGGCGCGCGATCACCCGCGGAACCGGCGTTGATCGAGCAGATGGGGGACGCTGACGGCTCCTTGCGGTAGGTCGCCGTGATGTCCCGCTCCAACCCGTTCGTGGGCGTGCGCCACGAAGGAGCGAGCGCGGTCTTCACCAACGACTGGGGGAACCAGTTGGTCCTCGACCTCACCCGGCCCGCGCTCGCCTGAAGGGCTCGGGGGCTAAGGGTTCGTCCAGGCCGCGGGGTCCGCGGCGAGCTCGGTGACGGGGTTCGGCAGTTCGGCGCCCGCGACATCGGCCAGGGACACGCCCTCGAGGATCTGGCGGACATTCGCCCGCAACGCGATCCACAGCGGCAGCAGCGATTCCGCGGGCCCGCTGTAGGCCAGCTCGGGAGGTCGGACGCCGCGCACCGACACGAGCGGGCCCTCCACGACGCGGATGACGTCGGCGATGCTGATGCTGCCCGCGGACCGGGCCAGGCGGTAGCCGCCGTTGCCGCCGCGCTGGCTGAGGACGAGACCGCCGCGCCGCATGTCGTTGAGGATGCCTTCGAGGAACTTGTGCGGGATGTCCTGGGCCTCAGCGATGGCCTCGGCCTTCAGCGGCCCGTCGTCCTGGCACGCGGCGAGTTGCAGCGCGGCACGTACCGCGTAGTCCGCCCTGGCTGAGATCCGCATGGCCGCATTATGCTGCACCGTCCTGAACGGAACGTATCGCCCCTGGTCATGGAGTGATGTCGCCGAGATCCGACCGGCGAGTGACCCGTCGGGCCGCGCGGACCTCGGTCAGATACTCCGGAGCGCGGCGAGATGCCCCGGGGGTGAGAGAGCCGCCCGGCGCACCGGGCTCATTGCAGGGTCGTGAAGCGGGCGGGGAAGGTCTTGCCCCGCTTTCGGCGGGCGACCATGCTCCTGGACATGACCGCGATGACCTTTCTCGTCCCGCGGCTCCACGTGGACCTGGGCCGCCTCGCCTCCGCGGCGTGTCGTCCGCGCGTGGCCTGACCGCCGCCCGCGCCTCTCGCCGGGCTGTCACCACTGCCGCTGACGCCCGGTCAGCCGGGCGTCCCCTCTCCTCTCGCCCTGCCCTCTCTCCCTCGCGTCCTCAGGCCTCATCTCGGCCGGACAGCGATGTCATCCACCGAAGGGATCTCACCCCATGACGTCCGCACCCGCCCCCGCACTGGAGACCCCCACCCTCACCGTCCAGAAAGTAGGCGGCCGGATCGGCGCCGTCCTCTCCGGAATTCGCCTCGGCGGTGACCTGGACGAGGCGACCGTGGCCGCCGTGCGCGCCGCGCTGCTCGAGCACAAGGTCGTCTTCTTCCGCGACCAGCAGCACCTCGACGGAGAGAGCCACGAGGCCTTCGCCCGCTTGCTCGGCACTCCCGTCGCCCATCCCACCGTGCCGTCCGTGGACGGCCGTTACGCCCTCGGCATCGACAACGAACACGGCGGCCGCGCCAATCAGTGGCACACCGACGTCACGTTCGTGCCCGCCTACCCGGCCTTCTCCATCTTGCGCGCCGAGGTCATCCCGCCGTACGGCGGGAACACCCTGTGGTCCAACACGGCGGCCGCGTACAAGGACCTGCCCGAGCCGCTCCGGGTGCTCGCCGACAGTGTGCGCGGTGTGCACACCAACGACTACGACTACGCGGCATCGCGCCCCGGCGCCTCCTCCGCCGCGCTCGACCAGCACCGGAAGGTGTTCACCGCGGTCACGTTCCGGACCGAGCACCCCGTGGTCCGCGTCCACCCCGAGACCGGTGAACGCACCCTGATCCTGGGCAACTTCCTGCAGAAGCTGAGCGGCTTCCGTGCCGCCGACTCCCGCGCCCTGATCGGCGTACTCCAGTCGCACGTGGAGCGGCCGGAGAACACGGTCCGCTGGCAGTGGCGCGCGGGTGACGTCGCCATCTGGGACAACCGGGCCACACAGCACTACGGAGTCGACGACTCCGACGACCACGAGCGCACCCTGCGCCGCGTCACCATCGACGGCGACGTGCCGGTCGGCGTCGACGGCCGCCGCTCGGTGCTGCTCGCCCCGGACGCGGTGCCGGAGCCCGTTCACGGGATCGCCTCCGGCGCCTCCACCGACGGCGCGGTCGCGGAGGGGGACCTCGGTGTCCCCTTCGGCGACGATTCGGCACGCCTTCAATAAACCTGCACATCGAATGCGCAGCGCAGTCACGCTATTCGGCGAATACTCCACACCGAGTCTTGTGCATTGACCACAGAACTCGCGCTTTGGTGCGAGAGTGTCCGCTTTGTTGGAAGGAGTCCTTCCGGTCATGGGATTTCCTTCTGTGAAGCTTGTGAAGGAGCTGCCCCCACGTAGTGAACATGCCTGCACCCAGCGGTGATGTGTCGTCGTGAGCGCCGTCGGCCGTTGCCTGGTCGATTGGATGTACGACGTGCGAACGTGCTTTGATCCTCGCCATCGCGGAATTCGCACATCAGGTTCCGCGGTGTTGGAAACACTTTTGCAACATTCATGAGAAGGGCAGCTCACACATGAACTACACCCCCCAGGTCGAGACCCTCGAGATTTCCGACGCCGACCTCGACAACGTCTCCGGTGGCCTCGTCGCCGGTGTCGCGGGCAACGTCACGGACACCGTTGACTCCATCGCCCCGGTCTCGGGCGTCGTCGGCGGCGTCGTCGGCACGGTCGAGGGTGCCACCGGCCTGAACACCGGCGCGGTCACGGGCCTCGCCGGCGGTCTGACCGCTGGTCTCTGAGCCTCAGCTCACCGAGACGCCATGATTCGTGAGCCCCGGAACCACTGGTTCCGGGGCTCACGGACGCCACAGGCAACCAGACGCCACAGGCACAGCAAGGGAAGCGTTCCGTGCAGTTCCGCCAACAGGCTCTGTCCAAGCTGCAGTCGCCCGAGGAACTCGACCTTCCCGTGCGCTACGCCCGACCCCAGGGCCTGCTCGTACTCGCCGTCACCGTCGTCGTCATGATCGCCGCGAGTGTCTGGGCCGTGACCGGCTCGATCTCCTCCACCCTTCGGGCACCCGGCATCCTCACCCACGGCCAGGGCAGTTACGTCCTGCAGAGCCCCGTGACCGGACAGGTCACCCGCGTCCTGGCCGAAGAAGGAAAACGGGTCGCCGCCGGGGCTCCCGTGCTCAAAGTCCGTACGGACCAGGGCGACAAGGTCGTACGCTCCATCGCCGCGGGCCGGGTGACCACGCTGGTCGCCAGGATCGGCACCGTCGTCACCACCGGCGCCGACGTCGCGACCGTCGAGCGCGTCTCGGGCAGCGAAGACCCGCTCCTCGCGATGCTCTACGTACCCGCGGACAGCGCGGCCACCGTACCCGTCGGCGCCTCGGTGGACCTCACGGTCCAGTCCGTGCCCACACAGGAGTACGGCATGCTGCGTGGCCACGTGAAGGCGATCGGGCGAGCCGCCCAGAGCGAACAGAAGATCAGCGGGTTCCTCGGCGACAAGGAACTGGCCGGGCAGTTCACCAAGGACGGGCCACCCGTGGCCGTCCTCGTGGAGCTCGAACGCTCCTCGTCCTCCAAGTCCGGCTACCAGTGGTCATCCGACGGCGGCCCGCCCTTCGCACTCGACTCCATGACCGTGGCCGACGGCACCTTCCACCTCGCCGAGCAGCGCCCGATCGATTGGCTGCTTCCGTGACCGCACCACAACCCTCCCCGGAACATCAGCAGCAACTGCCGCCCCCCGGCGGCCGTCGCAGGCACCGCCCCGAGCCCCCGCGGCGCGGC
Source organism: Streptomyces sp. NPDC031274 (assembly GCF_055570235.1). NCBI lineage: Bacteria > Bacillati > Actinomycetota > Actinomycetes > Kitasatosporales > Streptomycetaceae > Streptomyces > Streptomyces sp. NPDC031274. Next base: position 111,630 of record NZ_JBVIHP010000010.1, read on the forward strand.
CGCCGACGCGCCGCGCCGCGACCGGCGTCGAAGGGCAAGCGGCAGAAGACCGTCCGCACCCCCACCGTCCTGCAGATGGAAGCCGTGGAGTGCGGCGCCGCCGCGCTCGCCATGGTCCTCGCCCACTACGGCAAGCACGTCCCCCTGGAGGAGCTGCGCATCGCGTGCGGTGTCTCCCGCGACGGCTCACGGGCCAGCAACCTCCTGAAGGCGGCACGCAGTTACGGCCTCACCGCCAAGGGCATGCAGATGGAACCGGCCGCGCTCGCCGAGGTGAAGGCGCCCGCGATCCTCTTCTGGGAGTTCAACCACTACGTCGTCTACGACGGCGCGGGGCGCCGCCTCGGCCGCCGGGGCGTGCACATCAACGACCCGGACAAGGGCCGTCGCTTCGTCCCCTCGGAGGACTTCGACACCAGCTTCACCGGTGTCGTCCTGGTCCTCGAACCGGGTGAGAACTTCCGCACCGGAGGACGCAGGCCCGGCGTCATGCGGGCGCTCCCCGCACGGCTTCGCGGCACCACGGGCACCATGCTCGCCGCGCTCTTCGCCAGCCTGCTGCTCGTCGCGGTCGGCGCGGCACTGCCCGCGCTCAGCCGCACGTACATCGATCTGTTCCTGATCGGCAACCAGACGTCCCTCCTTGGTGCGCTGTTCGCGTCGATGGGCGCGATGGTGGCGCTCACCGTGGTCCTGACCTGGCTGCAACAGGCGAATCTGCTCCGCGGGCGCATCATCTCCTCAACGCTGAGCAGCGCCCGCTTCCTGCGCCATCTGCTGCGTCTGCCCGTCACGTTCTACGCCCAGCGCAGCCCCGCCGACCTCGTCCAACGGCTCGCGTCCAACGACGCCGTCGCCGAGACCCTGGCCCGCGACCTCACGGCCGCGGGCGTCGACGGCATCGTCGTACTCCTCTACGCGGCCCTGCTGTGGACCTACGACCCCCAGCTCACCCTCGTCGGTGTCGGCATCGCCCTCCTCAACATCGTCGCCATGCGCATCGTGATCCGGCTGCGCGCCACCGGCACCCAGAAGCTGCGCGCCGACAGCGCCAAGCTCACCAACACCTCCTACACCGGCCTGCAGCTGATCGAGACCATGAAGGCCACCGGCGGCGAGAACGGCTACTTCCGGCGGTGGGCAGGGCAGCACGCCACCACCCTGGAGGAGCAGCAGCGTCTCGGTGTGCCGAGCGCCTGGCTCGGGGTCGCCGCGCCGACCCTCGCGACGCTCAACAGCGCGCTGATCCTGTGGATCGGCGGCCTGCGCGCGGTGGAAGGACACCTCTCGATCGGCCTGCTCGTCGCGTTCCAGGCCCTCGTCACCCGCTTCACCGCGCCGATCACCCGCCTCAACGGAGTCGCGGGCCGCATCCAGGACTTCGGCGCCGACGTCGCCCGCCTCAAGGACGTCGAGAACTTCCCCGTCGACACCCTCTACTCACGCCCCGAACCGGCCGCGAGCACCCGCCGCCTCAAGGGCCACGTCACGCTCGAAGACATCACCTTCGGCTACAGCCCCCTCGACAAGCCGCTCCTGACCGGCTTCTCGCTGTCCGTGGGCCCCGGGCAGCAGGTCGCGCTCGTCGGCGGTTCGGGCAGCGGCAAGTCGACCGTCTCCCGGCTGATCTCGGGGCTCTACAGCCCCTGGGAGGGCACGATCCGCATCGACGGACAGCGTTTGGAGGACATCCCGCGCGGGGCGCTCGCCGCCTCCGTCTCCTTCGTCGACCAGGACGTGTTCCTCTTCGAGGGCACCATCCGCGACAACGTCGCACTGTGGGACCCCTCCATCCCGGACGACGCCGTCGTCGCCGCCCTCAAGGACGCCTGCCTGTTCGATGTCGTGGCCCGTAGGCCCGGCGGCATCCACGGCCGCGTCGAGCAGGACGGCCGCAACTTCTCCGGCGGACAGCGTCAGCGCCTGGAGATCGCGCGGGCCCTTGTCCGCCGCCCCAGCATCCTCGTCCTCGACGAGGTGACCAGCGCCCTGGACGCCGAGACCGAGCAGGTCATCATCGACAATCTGCGCCGCCGCGGCTGCGCCTGCGTCGTCATCGCGCACCGTCTGAGCACCGTGCGCGACAGCGACGAGATCGTCGTGCTCGACCACGGCTCGGTCGTGGAGCGCGGACGCCACGAACACCTCGTCGCCGCCGGCGGACCCTACGCCGACCTGGTCAAGGAGCACTGAGGTGACCTCGGTACCGCAACAGCAAGGCGCCTACGCCCATGACTCGGTCGCCGCCGCCTTCGGCGCGCTCGGCACCCCGGCCGACTGCACGGGCCTGCGCAGCGTGCACCTCGAAGGCCCGCAGGTCCTCTGGCTCGTCGTGGCGGGCGCGCTGGACCTGTTCGCGGTCGACGCCGTGCAGCAGGGCCACTGGCACTTCCTCGGCCGCCTCGAACCGGGCACCCTGCTCCTGGGCCCCGTCGAAGGCCCCCAGCACACCCTCGTCGGACGCCCCCTCCAGGGCTGCGAGCTGCGCCGGATCCCGCTGCGCGAGCTGTACCGCCCCGACTACGGCGACACCTGGGCCTACGAGCAGCAGTACCCCAGTCAGTACGACACCCAGGACGCGTCCCTGAGCCTGCTCGAGCACGCCTTCGCGCTCGGCATCGGACGCAGCCATCGGGTGCTCTTCGAGGCGCCGCTCGACGGCCGCACCATGGGCGACGACGTGGTGACCGACGACGACATCCTCTGGATGCCGGTGGCGCCGGGCAGCGTGCAGTACGGATCCGCCTACAGCGCCGAGGCCGCGGGCGATCTGCTCGTGGCGGCCGACATGTGGCAGCGCATGGTCAACCAGCAGTACCGGCTGCTCTCGACCCTGGACCGCTGGATCGAACGCCTGGAGCGGGCCCACGAGGACCGTACGGCGGCCGGTATCAAAGCGGGCGAGACTGTCCGCGAGCAGGCCGACCGGACACTGATCGCCTCCATCGGCCGCTCCGGCAGGGGCGGCGCACGCCGTCCCGCATCGCGGGGCGGTGACGACGCGACGTATGCCGCCTGCCGCCTTGTCGCCGAGGCGGCGGGCATCACGCTGTCCGGCGCGGCGGAGGGCGGTGCGGTGAGCGACCGGATCGACCCGGTGGAGCAGGTCGCGGTGGCCTCGCGGATCCGCACCCGGGCCGTCCGGCTCGACGGGCGCTGGTGGCGCGAGAACACCGGCCCGCTGGTGGGACACCGCGCGGCCAGCGGCCAGCCGGTCGCGCTGCTGTGGCGGCGCGGCGGCTACGAGTCCGTGCATCCCGTGTCAGGGCGGCGCACGCGTGTCGACCAGAGCAACGCGGAGGAGTTCGAGCCGCAGGGGGTCATGTTCTACCGTCCCCTGCCGGAGAAGAAGTTGACGCCCTGGCACCTGTTCCGCTTCAGCCTGCGCGGCACGGGCGGCGACGTACGCAATCTGGCGATCGCCGGTCTGGTGACGGTCGCGATCGGGGCACTCGTGCCGATCGCCACGGGGCAGGTGCTCGGCGTGTTCGTGCCGAACGGCGAGAAGAGCCTCATCGTCCAGGTGTCCCTGGCGGTGATGATCACGAGCATCGTCTCCGCGGCCTTCATGCTGCTCCAGAACCTCACCATCCTGCGGATGGAGGGCCGCATGGAGAGCGCCCTCCAGCCAGCGGTCTGGGACCGGCTGCTGCGCCTGCCCACGCGCTTCTTCGCCTCGCGCTCCACCGGTGAACTGGCGAGCGCGGCGATGGGCGTCAGCGCGATCCGCCGGGTCCTCTCGGGCATCGGCCCCGTCGCGCTGCAGGCAGGCACGGTCGGCGCGATGAACCTGGTCCTGCTGCTCCTCTACAGCGTCCCCCTGGCCCTGGCGGCCCTGGGGATGCTGACCGTCATCGCGGCCGTGTTCCTCACCCTCGGCCTGTGGGAACTGCGCTGGCAGCGCCGTCTCGTCGAACTCAGCAACAAGCTCAACAACCAGGCGTTCCAGACGCTGCGCGGCCTGCCCAAACTCCGCGTCGCCGGTGCGGAGAGCTTCGCGTACGCCGCCTGGGCGGGGGAGTTCGCGCGCAGCCGGGAACTCCAGCAGCGCGCGGGCCGCATCAAGAACGTGACGACGGTCCTCAACTCGGTCTATCTGCCGCTGTGCACCCTCATCATGTTCATCCTCCTCGCGGGCCCGGCCCGCGGCAGCCTCACCGCGGGCGAGTTCCTCACCTTCAGCACCGCCGTGACGATGCTCCTGACGTCCGTCACACAGCTCACCGGGGCGCTGATCTCGGCGGCGGCGGTGCTTCCGATGTTCGAACAGATCAAGCCGGTGCTCGACGAGGCGCCGGAGGTGCGGGGCGCGAGCACGCAGCCGGGCGAACTGCAGGGTGAGGTCGAGGCGCGGGCGCTCTCCTTCCGCTACTCGGACGACGGCCCCTTGGTCCTTGACGACGTGTCCCTGTCCATCCGGCCGGGGGAGTTCGTCGCGGTCGTCGGCCCCAGCGGCTGCGGCAAGTCGACGCTCCTTCGCCTGCTCATCGGCTTCGACAAGCCGGTCTCGGGCAGCGTCCTGTACGACGGCCAGGACCTGTCGGCCCTCGACCAGGCCGCCGTCCGCCGCCAGTGCGGTGTCGTCCTGCAGAACGCGCAGCCGCTCACCGGCTCGATCCTGGACTGCATCTGCGGTGCCGAGACGTTCACGCAGGAGGAGGCGTGGGAGGCCGCGGCAATGGCGGGCCTCGCCGAGGATATCAAGCGCATGCCGATGGGCCTGCACACGATGATCTCCGGCGGCGGGGCGGTATCCGGCGGCCAACGCCAGCGCCTGATGATCGCCCAGGCCCTGATCCGCCGCCCCCGCGTCCTCTTCTTCGACGAGGCGACCAGCGCCCTGGACAACGAGACGCAGCGCACGGTCATCGACAGCACCCGCGCCCTCAACGCCACCCGCATCGTCATCGCCCACCGCCTCTCCACGGTGATGGACGCGGACCGCGTCATCGTCATGGCGGAGGGACGAGTCGTCCAACAGGGGCCGCCCGCGCAACTGTTGGCAGATACGGGCGGGCGGCTGCATGAGCTCGTGCGGAGGCAGATGCAGTAGACGCGGTGACGTGTCCGGGGATCCGTTCCAGGACCCCGCCCGCGAAGACGTCGTACAGCGGCAGTGTCTCCAGGTGGACGTAGCCGATGTGGCAGTCGCAGACGGCCAGGGGGCAGGGGCGGGGTTCCAGGGCGCGGCGGTACGTGCCGTCGTACAGGTTGCCCAGTTCGGCGCGGACGAAGTGGCAGCGGCGGACGGTGCCATCGCCGTCGACCGAGATGACGGACTCGCCCGTACGGCAGGGGAGGCCGGCGGAGCGGTGCGGGTGGCGGCTGTAGTGGAACAAGGGGTCGATGGCGGCCCACCGGGCGGCCTCGTCGTCGGTGTACGTGTGGCCCTCCGCCGCGTTCACCCACAGGTAGACCTCACTGGGCAGCGCGGCACGCAGGCGTCGGGCGTCGTCGAGATGGTCGGCAAGGCCCACGACACCGACACTGAAACGCACGCCCCGCTCGGCGAGTGCACGCGCCTTGGTGAGGAAGCGGTCGTACGGAGTCTGGCCCGGGTGATAGGTGCACCACAGGGCGACGGTGCCGAGATCGGCCTCCGCGAGCCAGTCCGTGCGACAGCTGAGATTCGTCTGGATCGCGACGCGTTCGACGTGCGCCTTGTGGGAGAGCTCGACCAGTGCCCGCCGGTACCAGGAGCGGACCAGGCCCTCACCCCAGGGCGTGAAGAGGAGGGAGAGGCGGTCGCCGGTCTGGTGCTCGGCCCAGTCCGTGAAGCGCTCCAGTGCCGCCCGGTCGGCGCGCAACTGCTCGGGGGAGTCGCGGCGCTTGGCGAACGGGCAGTACGGGCAGGCGTAGTCGCACGACGCCAGCGGGCCGCGGTACAGGATCGTCAGGTCCATGGTCGGCGCGCTCACTTCAGTTCGTACGCGGCCATCGCGGCCCGCACCTCGGCGGAGAACAGCTCGGGGCCGATCGCGTCGGAGTGTGCGAGACCTTCCGGTGTCAGGCGCAGCACTCCCGGCGCCGCATCCAACTCCAACCAGCCCCGGTCCGCGCTTCGTTCGAGTTCCGCGCGGAAGTCGTCGTGCGGATCCGTACCGAACCGCTTGCGGTAGTCGGCCAGCGGCATGCCGTCCGCCTGGAGCAGCGACTGGAGGAGGTGGCGACGGCGGGCCTCGGTCCCGTCGACCCGGCGGCCGTGCACGGCGCGGCTGAAGTCCTCGGTGGCGGTGTAGTCGTCGATGATCGTGCGGATCTCGCGCAGGTCGACCGCGTAGTCGAAGGAGTAGTGCAGCGAGGAGGTGTACGAACGGGCGCCGCAGCCCAGGCCGATCATGCCGTCGGTCTGGCAGGCGTAATCGTCCGCTCCCTGCGGGGGAGCGTCCGCCCGGCGGAACATCCGCATCGACACCTGGACGTACCCCTCCGCCAGGAGATGATCGCGGCCCTGCCGGTACAGACGCAGCCGCTGCTCGTCCCAGTCGGCGTCGCTCAGGGCCGTGCCGTGCTTGCCCAGACCGGTCAGCGGCCGCACGTACAGCGGATAGAGATAGAGCTCCTCGGGCCGCCAGGCAAGCGCGGCGTCCAAGGAGGCGCGCCAGCTGTCCTCGGTCTGGCCGTCGATCCCGTAGATGAGGTCGATGTTGAGCACCGGTATGCGGGCATCGCGCACCCGGCCGAGCGCCGCCTCGACGTCCGCCCGGCGCTGAGGCCGCACGGCCGCCCGCGCCTCGGAGTCGATGAAACTCTGCACGCCCAGGCTGAGCCGGGTCGCCCCGCGCTCGGCGAGGACCGCGAGCCGGTCCGCGGTGGCGGTCGCGGGCGATGCCTCGACGGAGAGCGGAATCGCCCGCAGGTCGGCCCCCATGCGCCGCTCGGCGATGTCGCAGAGCCGCTCAAGCTCCGCGGCCTGAAGATAGGTGGGAGTACCGCCGCCGAACGCCGCGTTGGCGAACTGGGCCTGCGGCGCGTCACCGCTCTGCCCGAGCGCGTCCCGCACCGCTGCGGCCTGCCGGTCGAGTGCGTCGAGATAGCGGGTGGTCAGCTCGCCGGGGGCACCTATACGGGTGAAGAGATTGCAGAAGCCGCAGCGGACCTCGCAGAACGGTATGTGCAGATAGAGGGAGAGCGCGTCCTTGGGCTCCGCCTCCCAGAGGGTGCGAAGCTCGGGGCGGTCGGCCAGCGGGCGGTAGGCGGTCTTGTGCGGGTAGGCGTAGACATAACTCTGGTACGGGCGCGTGCCGGTGGGGTCGAGAAGCTGCGGTGTGCTCATGCGGACGGCTCCAGGAAGAAGTGGGCGTACGGCACCGTCCACACGGACTCGTGACCGAGGCGATGGCCCACGTAGCCGTCGTCGCCGTAGGCCGTTCCGTGGTCGGAGCAGACGATGGCGAAGAAACGGCGGTGCGAGCTCAGGGCGGCGAACAGGCGCCCCACATGCCGGTCGATGTACTCCAGAGCGGCCGCATGCGTCGCGCGACTGTCGCCTGCCTCGCGGGTGGCGCCGCTCTGGTGGAACCAGTTGGGCTGATGCAGCGCCGAAGCGTTCAGGAAGAGGAAGAGGCGCTGTTCGTGGGGGAGTTCGGCCACCACCTTCTCGGCCCGCTCCACCTGCGCCTCGAAGGAGGTGGGTGAGGCCACGCCGAACTCCGGCTCCCAGTGACTCTCCTGGAAGAGCCCCGGCAGTACGTTGCCCAGGGCGCCCTGCTTGTTGAAGAAGCCCACCCCGCCGATGCACACCGTGCGGTACCCGGCGTCCGCGAGGCCGGACACCAGGTCGGGCGCGTCGAAGACGTACGTGCGCCCGGCGGTCGTCTCGCTTCCCGTGAACCGTGCGGCGAACAGCCGAGGATGCGGACCCGGAGCGGCGGGTGTGGGCAGGAACCCGGCGAACATCGCCTGATGCGAGGCGTAGGTGAAGCTGCCCGGCGCATGCCGCTTCTCCCAGACGCCGCCCGGAAGGTGACGGGCCAGATGCGGGATGCGGCCCGCGGCGGCGAGCTCGACGGCCACGTCGTGGCGCAGTGTGTCGAGGGTGAGGAGCAGGACGTCATCGCGGCCGACGACCTCGTTCATGTCGGGAGCGACGGGGGTGTCCGGCAGGCCGGCGATGTCAGGTGTTCGCATGGCGGTTCCTTGCGGGGTGGTTCGTGGAGTGGTGCGGGTGGGGCAAGGCCAGAGGGGTTCGGAGAGGCGCGGCGGCGACCTGTGCCGCGTACGTGTCCAGGCCCTCCGCCCCGCTGCCCGACAGCCCCGTCAGACGCGGCAGCAGATCGCCGAAGGCGTTGACCTCGCCGACGGCGAACCGCTGCCAGCCGATGGCGGGAAGGAGATCGACGCCGACGCAGAGCGTGCCGGGGAAACAGGCGGCGGCTCGCTCGCAGATGTCCAGAGCCTTTGCCCAGTGAGCCCCCGCCGCCTCGATCACCTCGGCCAACTCACCACGCGATCCGCCCAGGTGAAGATTTGTCAGGGGCGACCTGCTCGTCCTTACGACGGCGTGCGTGGCCCGCCCGCCGATCACCACGATCCGCAGGTCCGCCACGCGCGTGTGCAGCGAGGCCTTCGGCATCCAGCGCTCGACGTGCAGGCCGTCGGGCGCGAGGCCGTCGACGATCGCAGCGATCTCCCGCTCGTCCCGATAGCGGCGTACCCGCAGGGAGTTGTGCAGTCGGCCGCCCGACATCTCCACGGACGTGGTCGCCCGGATGCGCCCGGCGCCCGCTGTCTCGACGGCGAGCACCCCGGAAGCGGACGACCCGTGCGCGAGCTTGACGAAGATCCGCGGCATGCGATGCTCACGCATCAGCGCTCGTACGTCGTCCCAGCCGCGCACGGTTACCCTCGCCCCCGAAGTGGGTGACGGCGGAACAGGAACACCCGCGAGGGAGAGCACGCCATGGCAGAGCCGCTTGTCGAAGAGCACCCCGAGTTCGTCCGGGTCGTCGAGCCGCAGGCCCCCGCTCAACGACCTTACGGCCGCCGTGAACCGCTCGTACCAACGTGCGCTGCCCTCCACCCGCGTCGGGTCGTCCATCCCGCGCAGCGCCAGGTCCACATCGGCGTTCTCGCCGGGTGATTCGAGCCGGACCACCTCGTCCGCGCCGAAGGCCGCACCGCCGTCGCGCAGCACATCAAGCCACGGCACGACACGCGGTGCTGGCAGTCCGGCTTCCCGTACGGCCGCCGCGAACAGGCTCACCCGGCGGTTCTCCGGATTGCCGACCACCGCGAACCGCGGTCCTGGCAGCCCGTGACACGGCTCGTGACGCCTCGTCGCACGCCCCATGACGTTCCCCCTCTCCCGGAGACCGCTACTCACCCACGGCCACGTAACGCCACACCGTGCCGTCCTCCTCCTCGTCGTCGTCCGCGTCCTGCGAGTCGAGGTCGACCTCGACGCCGGCCGGTTCCAAGGTCTCGCGCACGCGTGCGCTCAGCGCCTCACTGAGGAAGTTGTGATGCAGGTCGAGCTTCTTGAGGTGCGTCAAGGGCTGCCCGGCCAGCAGCGCCGTGGCACCCTCGTCCGTCAGCACGCCCATGGAGAGGTCGAGGACTTCGAGGCGGGCCACGACCGGGGCGGATGCCATCGCCTCGGCGATCTCGTCCTGGATCTCGCTGTTGCGCAGGGCGAGCTGCCGAAGCCGGGGCAGTCGCGTCCCCGCGAAGAAGGGCCCCAGGTCCGAGACCGCCGCGTCGCCGCCGTACCCGGATGTGCCGAGCCACAGATCGAGGTGCTCGAGGGCGGGCAGGTCGCTCGCCGCGATGCCGCGCACCACCTCGACCGGAAGACCGCCCGTCTCGACGGTGAGCGACCGCAGCCGCCCGTGCTCCACGGCGGGAAACGCGAGGCCGTCGCTGCCGCGGACCGCGAACTCCTCCAACTCGGGAAAGGCGTCGAGGAGCGGGGTGACACAGCCCTGGGTGATCCAGGAGATCTCGCACTCCTCCGAGTCGATGTCGCCCAGGAACAGGGCCCGCAGCGCGGGCATGCGGTCCTTCGCGGCGATCAGTGCGGCGATCACCTCGTCCGGTCCGTTCTCGTAGACGTCGCTCCACGCGCCCACGATGATCGCCCGCACCAGCGAAATATCGACGGCCTCGGTGAACCGCGCGAATGCGGCCTCCCACTGCTCTTCGCTGTCGTACGACTCGACGGCGATCCGCCAGGCCACGGAATCGGCCGCGGGCAGTTCGTCCGTGGGCTTGTCGTCGAATTGCGGGAACTCATGAATGGGCAGTCCGTGCCAGTGCTGCTGGTTGTCTCCGATGGTCATGTCCGCCCGCGCTCCCCATAGCCATGGCGCCGATCCGGCGCTCAACTGCCCCGATCCCGTGTTCGTGCTGATCGGCCGATGTGCAGAATTTCTACCAAGCGCCACTGACAACGCCCGCCGCGGGGCTGCCCAAGCAGCATCGGCCGCCGCTCGACGGCCGTTGTCAGACCCTCGCCGTACCGTCGGATTCATTGAGCGGTGCTGAGCGTGCCGCGGGGAGGGGAGACCTATGTACCGGCAGGGAGATGTGCTCATCGTGCCCGTCGCGGAGTCGGCGCTGCCGCCGCACATCGGCGACGGTCCGAAGGAGCCGCGGGACGCCCGCGGCAGGCTCGTGCTGGCTCTGGGGGAAGTGACGGGACACGCGCACGCCGTGGTGGGCCCGGGCCAACTGATCCGCGAATCGGGCTCGTTCGGCCCGATGCTGCTTCACCTGCCCGACGGCGGACGCGTGGTGCACGAGGAGCACGCGGCGATTCCGCTGCCGAAGGGCTGGTACCGAGTGGTGCGCCAGCGCGAGTACGTACCGGGTTCCGTGCGTCTGGTGGCCGACTGATGCCGCGTGGGTGGGATCGATGCGGAGCAGCCGGGGCGGGAAGCGGGAGGGAACGACATGGGAGCGGATGAGATGACGACGGTGGAGCGCGTGCTGCCGGAGCAGGCGCCGACAGGGGAGGGCGACGTGACGCAGTGGCGGCAGGTAGTGGCGGCCACAGGTCCGGCCGACCGCGCGGCCGCCGAGGCGGGTGTGCGGCTCGCCTACAGCAGGGCGGGACTCCCCGAGCCCGAGCGCATCCGCTGGGCCGCTTCTCCGCGCGAGGCCGTGCGACTGGTGGCGGCGGAGAAGGACACTCTGGGCCACAGCGTGCGCGAAGCAGTGCGCAATCGTCCATGGGCGGCCGAGCGAGAGTCCGTGCACGCGCGGTCGGGGCCGGGCGGCTGGTCCGAACACTGGAATGCCACGGGGGCCCGGCTCTGGGACACCACCCAGGCCCTCGCCTCCCGCATCCGCACCGGAGTCCTTGAAGAACTGGCGGGTGACAGCCGTAAGGACCAGCAGGCCCTCCGTCTCGTCCTCCTCGACGCCGTGCTCGGCCAGCACGAGGCGGCCTGGCTGTGCGCCTTCGACACATCGGAGGGCGGTTCACTGGACGGGCTTGCGGCGGTCGCCCGAACGGCGGGCTGGTGGTGGCCCTTCGAGCGGGAGGTGATCGTCTGCGAGCGGCCGACGGAACTGCACCGCGACGAGGCCGGCCGTCTGGACCGCGCCGACGGCCCGGCACTCGCCTTCCCCGACGGGTTCGCCCTGCACGCGTGGCGCGGTATGCCGGTGCCGGGTGAGTTCCTGCACGAACTCTCCGCGTTGAGCCCCGAGCGGATACGTGCCGAGGACAACGCCGAACTGCGCCGCGTCATGCTGGAGCACTACGGCTACGACCGCTATCTGGACGAGTCCGGCGCGGTGCCCGTGCACCGCGACGAGACGGGCGTGCTCTGGCGTATCCAACTGACCGGTGACGAGGACGTGGTGATGGTCGAGGTGGTCAACTCCACCCCGGAACCCGACGGCACGAGTCGTACGTACTGGCTGCGTGTCCCGCCCACCACACGGACGGCCAAGGAGGGCGTGGCGTGGACGTTCGGGCTGCATCCTGACGCCTACGAGCCGGAGCGCCAGACCTGAGGCGGATCACGGGGCCGCGGGCCGGCCGACTCAGGCCCCGGCCGCGTACCGCCAGAAGTCCCGCATCAGCTCGGGGAAGCTGGGCCCGCCCATCTGCAACTGGCTGTACATGAGGGTGATCGTGCCGCTCGACGGGATGATGTGCGCTGTCGTACCGGTGCCGCCGACCCAGCCGTAGCGCCCCGGGACGTTCCACGGTTCCACGGTCTCGACGTCCACCGCCCCGCCGAAACCCCAGCCCATCCCTTCGAGGAAGAGACCGGCGGATTCCCTTTCGGGCGTGCTGAGCTGATTGGTGGTCATCTTCCGCACCGAACCGGGTGTGAGCAGCCGACCCCCGTCGGCGGCCGTGCCCCCGGCCAGCAGCATGCGGCCGAAGGCGAGCCAGTCGTCGAGGGTCGAGACGAGACCACCGGCGCCGGACGGGAACGGGGGCGGGCTGCTCCACTGCCCGTCGGGGGCGTCGAGCAGTTCGAGTCCGCTCCGGGGATCGCGTTCGGGTCCTGCCTCGGCTCCGGCCGCGTAGTAGCTGGTGAACCGGTCGAGCTTGCCCGGTGGCACCGAGAACGCGGTGTCGGTCATCCCGAGCGGCTCGAAGATCCGCTCGGCCAGGAACTGGGGCAGCGGCACTCCCGTGACCCGGGAGATCAGTACGCCCTGCAGGTCGGAGCTGAGGTTGTACAGCCAGCCGTCGCCGGGCTGGTGGAGCAGTGGGATACGGGACAGCGCGGCCATCCAGACGTCCGGTGCCGGGACGGCCTGCGGCTGGGGAGGACCCTGCTTCAGTTCGCTGAAGAGCGGTGCGAGCGCGGGCAGCGAGAAGTCCGAAGGGAATCCGTATCCGGAGCGGGAGGCGAGCAGATGGAACACGGTGATCGGCCGGACCGCCGGGACCACGTCGTCCAGCGGTGCGGCCGGGGTGCGGACGACGCTCGGCGACGCCAGCTCCGGCAGCCACTGTGCGACCGGATCGTCCAGCGCGATCCGTCCTTCGTCGACCAGCATCATGACGGCGGCGGCGACGATGGGTTTGGTCAGCGAGGCGATACGGAAGATGGAATCCCTGGCCATCGGGGCTGTGCCCTCGACGTCGACGGACCCGACGGCCGCGACCTCCTCGCCCCGGTCACCGCGGGCCACCAGGCCCACCGTTCCCGCCACGGAGCTGTTGCTGACGTGCGTCTCCAGAGTCTTGCGCAGATCGGCCATGCCTCCACCATCTCAGCCTGGACCCGGCATCGAGCGTCATTTCGCACCGTCCATCGCACATCCTGGCCGCTGCACCGTCTGGCGGCCGGGTGCGTACGCGAAAGCCCGGCCTGTCGAGCCCCGGCGCGCTGGCGCCGCGGCCCGGCAGACCGGGTGGGGTGGTTTGGGGGAGCCACCCCGCGCAGGGGGCTCAGCCCCCGATGTTCACATCGATGCAGGCGTAGAAGGCGTTGGCGGTGTCGGCGATGTTCCACACGGCGAGCACTTTCTGCTTGCCGCTGAGACCTCCGAAGTCGACCTTGTGCGTGACGGTCTCACCCGGCTGGGCGCCCCCGTCGTCGACCTCGGCGATCTTGTTGCCGCCGACGAAGTACTGCCAGGTGCTGGTGCTGTGATGTGCCGTCAGCTTCCAGCTGAACTCCTGTGACGAGCCGACGTCGGTGACCTTCCAGCCCTTGCTGTCGTCGTCCAGATCGGAGAACCGTGAGTTGCCGCCGCTGCAAGTCGTCTGCCCCTTGGGGCCTTCGACGCTCTGCGGTTCGTTGGTGATCTCGCCGCAGGACACGGTGCCCTCCGCGCACTGTGCCTGACGGCTCGGGGGCGAGTTGACGTAGCCGTGTGCGCTGGCCGGGGTGACGGAGGCCAGGACGAGCACGGGCGCGAATCCCGCGCCGAGAGCGGCTGCCAGCTTCTGCTTCTTGTTCATCTCTGTTCCCTCTGGGTGGGGGGATGAGGGGGCGAGAGACAACCGGGCGCCTCGGTCGACTCATTGGCCTAGACCATACTGGTTGTCAGGGCTCAGTCAACCCTTCAAGTAGCACTCACGTTGCGGAAGTTACGACTGGGGCTAGGCGGCAAGGCCCAGGGCCAGGGCCCCGATCACCGGTGCCGCGTACAGGAGCGGGAACGGGATGTGCGCGTACCAGCGGGCCCGGATCACGGTGACGACGGCGCCGGTGAAGTACAGCGTCAGGCCGATCCCCGCCGCGACGCCGATCGCCGGCACGAGCAGTCCGACCAGCAGTCCCGCCACTCCCGCGGCCTTGGCCGCGCCGAGCCAGGGCAGCCATGAGAGGGGGACGCCGTAGTCGGCCATGGGCTCCACGACCCACTTGGCGCGGAGGAAGACGGAGACGGCCGAGAAGCCCACCATGACGGCGGCCAGGACGGTGACGACAACGTAGGCGGTGGACATCAGAAATGCTCCCATCGGACGGGTGCCTGGGCGGACTTGCTCCGGCCGGGCGTCTTGAGCGCTTGAGTGCGTCACTTCCCTGACGGACCACGCCGTGGGAATGTGACCGGGGACCGTCACGAACAATGTGACCTGGGACACGTATGGCTGAGGGTGTCGGGCATCAAGACGATGGGACATGTGGCAGAGACAGAAAGCCATTCTGCGGCTCATTCGATCTCTCTAGGGTTGAGGACATCAAGCAAGCGCAATCCAGAGTCAGTCCGACCCAGAACCCAACCCAGGGAGAGTCACCGTGCGCGCAGTGATCCAGAAGTCCTTCGGCGGACCCGAGGTCCTCGAGGTCGTGGAGGCCGAACGGCCGAAGCCGCTGGCCGGTGAGGTCCTCGTCAAGGTCCACGCCAGTGCTGTCAACCCGGCGGACATCGCCGTCAGGTCCGGTGCCTTTCCGCTGCTCGGCGAGCCGCCGTTCGGCGTGGGCTGGGACATCTCCGGGGTGGTCGAAGAGGTGGGCGCCGGGGCCCGGTTCGCGGTGGGCGACGAGGTGTACGGGATGCCGCTCTTCCCCCGTGCAGCCACCGCGTACGCCGAGTACGTCGCCGTGCCGTCCGGCCACCTCGCCCGTAAGCCCGCCTCGCTCGACCACGTGCACGCCGCCGCCGTCCCCCTCGCGGCGCTCACCGCCTGGCAGGGTCTGGTGGGGGCGGCGGACATCAAGGAGGGCGACCGGGTGCTGATCCAGCGGGCGGCCGGTGGCGTCGGCCACTTCGCGGTGCAAATCGCGAAGGCGCGTGGGGCGCGGGTGATCGCGGTCGCCAGTGCGGCACGACAGGACTTCGTACGCGGCCTCGGCGCCGACGAGATCATCGACTACCGGACCACCGACTTCACCGAGGCCGTCAAGGACGTGGACGTGGTTCTCGACTCCATGGCCCAGGGCGATCTCTCGCTCGGCGTGGTGCGCCCCGGCGGCGTGCTCATCAGCATCCTGGAGCACCAGGACCGGGAGCTCGCCGCGCGCGTCGAGGCCGCAGGGCGGCGCTTCGCCGGAGTCATGGTCGAACCGGACTCCGCCGGGCTCGAAGCGCTCGCCGAGCTGATCGACACGGGCCGGGTCCGCCCCTCCGTCGAGGAGACGTTTCCGCTGGCGGAGGCCGGTAAGGCACACGAGCTTGTCGCTGCGGGACACGTACAGGGCAAGATTGTCCTGACGGTCTGAACAGGCCGACCGCGGCGGGCGGCAGCAGCACCAGGAAGGGCGAGGCCGGATGGACATCCTCACCGAGGCACTGGCCTCGATGCGCACCGGACACCCGGCGTCCGTACGGACCAACGGCCGCGCCCCCTGGGGCCTGACCCTGCCACCCGTCGCGGGCGCAAGCTTCCACGTCGTCCTTTACGGCACCTGCTGGCTGGTCCCGCTGCCCGACGCGCCCCCACACCTGAAGCCGATTCAGCTGAATCCAGGAGACGTGATCTTCCTGCGCGGCGGGCGGGGCCATGTCCTGGCCGACCATCCCTCCACCTCGGCCGAGGAGTGCGAGAGCGAGCAGTTCCGCGGGAGTTCGCCGATCGGCTCGATCACACTCGGTGGCGAGGGTGCCGAGACCAGCCTGCTGTGCGGCAGCTACCACCTGGACCAGGGACGACCGCACCCTCTGGTGCGCCAGCTGCCCGAAGTGATCCATCTCCCGACGCGGCACGGACACCATCCGGAGCTGAGCGCCGCCGTCCAACTCCTCGGCTCCGAGCTGGAGAACCCGCGCATCGGCTCGGACGGCATCGTGCCCACCTTGATCGACTCGCTCCTCCTCTACATCCTGCGGGCCTGGCTCGACGACCAACCCCCGGACGCCGCACAGGGCTGGGCCGCCGCCCTGCGGGACTCGGCTGTCGCACCCGCCCTGACAGCCATGCACGACCACCCCGCGGCTTCGTGGACGGTCGAGTCCCTGGCGGAGCAGGCCGGGTTGTCCCGCGCCGCGTTCGCCCGGCGGTTCGCCACTCTGGTCGGCGAACCGCCGATGGCGTACCTGACCCGCTGGCGCATGACGACAGCCGCCCGCATGCTGCGCGAGTCCGACGCCCCGCTGACCACGGTCGCCGCCCGCACCGGATACGGCTCGGAGTTCGCCTTCGCCAAGGCCTTCAAACGGGAGTACGGCCTGGCGCCGGGAGGGTACCGGCGCCAGAGCAGGGCGGCCTAGTGGCTTCCCGTCATCCGAACTGGCCCGGCTGGTAGTCGCCCGCGGGCTGCTGGACGATGACGTTCAGGCGGTTGGCGGCGTTGATGAGGGCGATGAGCGCCACCAGGGCGGCGAGCTGGTCGTCGTCGTAGTGCTTGGCGGCGTTCGCCCACGCCTCGTCCGTGACACCTCCGGCAGCGTCGGCGATGCGCGTCCCCTGCTCGGTCAGCTCCAGGGCGGCCCGCTCGGCGTCGGTGAAGACCTTGGCCTCGCGCCAGGCGGCGACCAGATTGATGCGGACCGGGGTCTCCCCGGCGTGCGCGGCGTCCTTGGTGTGCATGTCGGTGCAGAATCCGCAGCCGTTGATCTGGCTCGCCCGGAGCATCACCAGGTCCTGGGTCCTCGACGGCAGCGTCGACTCCGAGATGATCACCTTGCTCGCCGAGGCGATGTGCTTGAAGGCCTTGGCCACGAGCGGGCTGTTGAGGAGGTTCAAGCGGGCTTCCATGGTGCGCTCCTTGGCGTTGTCGGCGGTTACACCTCCTACACGGATGGGTTCGGCGTGATTCGACAGGGGCGATTGTGACGCGCGTCTCCTTCTCGCGCCGCGGCTCTCAGACGGCCACGGCGATGGCCGCGGTCACACCGACGGCGACAATGAGCCCGCGCAGCACGGCGGGTGACAGGCGACGGCCCACCCGCGCGCCGACCAGACCGCCCAGGGTCGAGCCGAGGGCGATCACGCCGACCACTGTCCAGTCGACGCTCGCCACCGCGATGAAGATGACCGCGGCGACGCCGTTCACGATGGACGCGAGGACGTTCTTGACGGCGTTCAGACGCTGCAGGTCATCCCGGAGGAACGACCCGAACAGGCCCATGAGCAGCACCCCTTGGGCCGCACCGAAGTAGCCGCCGTAGACGCCGGTGCCCAGGACGCCGGCCCACAGGGGGATGCCGCCGTCCGCACGGCCGCGGCTCTCGCGCCGTGCGAGCCATTTCTGGAGGCGGGGCTGCAACAGCAGCAGCGCGCAGGCGAGCAGGATCAGGACGGGCACCGCGGAACGGAACGTGTCGGCGGACAGCTTCAGTAGCAGCACCGCTCCCGCGACACCGCCCAGGAGCGACGCGAGGCCGAGCCTGACGAGGCGGGGCCGCTGGCCTCTGAGCTCGGCGCGATATCCGTACGCCGCACTGATCACGCCCGGTACGAGTCCGATGGTGTTGGAGACATTGGCCAGCACGGGCGGGTATCCGAAGGCGAGCAGAGTGGGGAAGGTGATCATGGTGCCGGAGCCGACCACCGCGTTGATGCCACCGGCCGCGACGGCCGCGGCCGCTATGGCCACTGTCTCGAGTGCGTGCATGAATCGCCTTTCCCGGGGCGGTCGGAGTACCGGAGTGCGGGCAGCCCGGGACGGAGACGTCTGGAGTGGACGGGGCGGGGAGGTCCGGAGCGGAGGGGACGGAGATGTCTGGAGTGGAGCGGACAGGTCGGCACCCGGCCCGGGGGGGGGGGGGGGGAGGGGGCGGGGGGGGGGGGGGGGGGGGGGGGGGGGGGGGGGGGGGAGGGTTCGCGCAGGGGTCAAAAAAGAAAAAAGGAAAGGAAA
>NZ_JBVIHP010000010.1:129803-154090 GCF_055570235.1 Streptomyces sp. NPDC031274
GGGGGGGGGAGGGAGGTTTGGGGGGGGAGGGAGAGATGGCGCCCCCCCCCCCCCCCCCACCCCCTCGGGGGGCTGGGGGCCCCGGGCCAGGTTGCCGCCTTTGGGCCCGAGATGATCGTCCCGCCGACCCAACACCCAAGTCAATCCTCGGGTTTCCTTGCAGACCTCCAAGCTGTAGCTTCACCGTCCATGACTCTCGACGACCTACGTGTCTTCGTGGCCGCCTGCCGAACGGGCAGCCTCAGCGCCGTCGCCCGCGACCTCTCCTGTACGCAGTCGGCGGTCAGCCAGCACATCAAGCGCCTGGAGCGGGAGCTGGGGCTCAGCCTCCTCGAACGCCATCCGCGCGGAGTCGTACCCACCCCGGCCGGACAGCTCCTGCAGAACGCGGCGGCCGGCGGCCTCGGCGACATCGACCACGCCCTGCGTCGGCTGAACGATCTGGTGCACGGCGAGGCCGGATCGGTACGGATCACCACCGGCGCCACGACGGTGCGGCACTTCCTGTCCGACGCGATCGTCGCCTTCCGGCACCGCCATCCCCAGGTGAGCCTCGAATTCCAGACCGCGCACTCCAGCCGCAGCTGCTTCGACGCCCTCATCGCGGGCGGTCTCGACCTGGCCTGGATCACCCTCGGCGCACCGGTGAAGGGCATCGAGCAACGCCCCGTCATCGAACTTCCCTGGGTGCTCGCCGTCCACCGGGACGACCCCATCGCGACGAAGCCGCTGATCACCACAGCCGACTTGGCCGAAATTCAGCTCATCGGGCTCCCGGCGGAAACGACCTCACGCGCGCGCCTGGACGCCTGGTTCACCGAGCACGGCATCAGTCCGGCCTCCGACACCAGCGTCGCCGACTGGGACACCGCCCTCCTGCTGGCCGAACTCGGCCTCGGCCACGCGATCGTCCCCGATCTGCCGGGGTGGCGCGGTCCAGGCCACCCCGATCTGCACCTGATCCCCATCCCGGAGCTGCCCACGCTGTGGACCGGCTGGGCGGTACGCCGCTGGGACGCACTGTCCCCCTTGGCCAAGGCCTTCGCGGACACGGTCAGCCACAACTGCCCTGTCGGACGCGTGCCCGAGCAGGCGTCGGCGGAGGGCTACGGACGAAGCTGAATGTCAGCGGCCGTCTGGCCCTCTCCACCGTGTCCAGGTCCTGGCCGTCGAGGCAGGTGGCAGGCAGGACGGGCGTATCGCCGAAGTCCACGTCGATCTCCGCACAGGACAGGACGGTGTGATGGCGCCGAGGCTCAGCACCTCTGTACCTCTGTACCTCAGCACCCCTGTACTTCAGCACCTCTACCTCTGTACCTCAGTGCCTTCGCCCACGGCAGAGACCCCGGTCCTCAGCCCTTGAGGCCCACCGTCGCGCACGCCGCCTTGAACTCGGACGTGCAGATCTCCTTGGTCTTGTAGATGCCGTCCTTGATGACCGTGGACTTGATGGTGTCCCGTGTCATGGGGCGCACCGAGACCAGCAGGGAGGGGATGTTCTTCGTGGTGGCGTTCTCGGACTTGTCCCCGGCCAGGGCGTCGAACTCGACCATGCGGCCCTGGGCGATCCGGACAGCCATCTGCGCGGCGCCGACAGCCTCCTCCGGATAGGGCTTGTAGACGCTCATGTACTGCTCGCCCGTGACGATCCGCTGGACGGCCGACAGCTCCGCGTCCTGTCCGGTGACCGGCGGCAGGTCGGTGAGCCCGGCGGCCTTGAGGGCCTTGATGACGCCGCCCGCCATGCCGTCGTTGGCGGAGTAGACGGCGGCGATGTTGTCCTTGCCGATCGCGGTGATCGCCTCGGTCATGTGGGCGCCGGCCGTCTGCGGCTTCCAGCCCTGGGTGTCGTACGACTTGGCGATGACCACCTGGTTGCGGAGCTGGGAGAGCGCGCCTTCCTTGAAGGCGGCGGCGTTCGGGTCGGTCGGTGAACCGTTGATCATGACGATCTTGCTCTTCTTGCGGTTTCCGCTGTCGAGCGCCCTCAGGATCGCCTGCCCCTGGACCTGGCCGACCAGTTCGTTGTCGAAGGCCACGTACCCGGAGACGGGGCCCTCGGCGAGCCGGTCGTAGGCGATGACGGGAATGTTCGCTTCCTTCGCCTTCTTGACCGCCGGTGCGATCTTCTTCGCGTCCACGGCGCTCACCAGGATCACGTCGACCTTGTCGGCGACCATCTGGCCGAGCTGGTCGCTCTGCTTGGCGGCGTCCTCGTCGGCGTTGGCGTAGACGAGCTTGCCCTTGCCGTTGGTGAGCTTCTTGACCTGCTTCTCGATGATGGGGTGGTCGAACTTCTCGTAGCGAGCCGTCTCCGCTTCGGGCAGGAGCAGGCCGACGGTGACCGCGTCACCCTTCCTCGCGGCCTTGTTTGCGTCGTCGTCGGATCCCAGGAGGCTGCCGCATGCGGCAAGCGAGAGTGCCAGGGCGCTGACAGATACGGCGACGGTGGCTTCACGCGTACGGGTTCTCATTCGCCCACTTCCTCGATCGGACCGCTTTGTTGTGATCCGAGGTGGCTGAAAGCCAACCCTGGGGCGTTCCCGGCGTCAAGGAGTCAATACATAACAAGATTGCAATGGAATGTGCGTTTCAGTGTTGAACTGTCCTTCGTTCGAGTCCGGCCCGTCCGGGCCTTGTTCATCCGGGCTCTGGCCGCCCGACGTGGTGACGTAGGCGGAGTGCCCGGGAGCGTGGCCGGGGATGAACCGGACACGTGCGCCGGGGAAGTTCTCCTGGCCGTCCACCACGGTCCGCACCTTCGGCGCGAGCGCGGCGAGCGCGGCGAGCGCGGCGAGCATCGTGCAGGCGGGCGAAGGACCGGAAGGGCGGCCCTGCGTGGCCTGGCGTGGCCTGCTCCAGCGGGTCATTTCTCGCCCCGAATGAGACCGGAGGTCCAGAAATTTCCGCAATGTGGTGCGGTCTCTCGGCCGGTCGGGCGAAATGTGCGCAGCTTGCCCGTGCCGTGACGCTCATCTCGTGCTACTGTTGATCGTAGTTGCAGTTGTGGTTCCCATAAGACTTCAAGTGCCTTTGGTGGATAAATTTCCGCCGGGCACTTTTGTATTTCCGGAGAAGTTTTCCGGACGGGGCAATCAACGTGGCGACGCCGGGGTTCGCACAGTGCGGGTCCCGGGCTTGCCCCGAAGGAGATATTTAGTATGGCTACTGGCACCGTGAAGTGGTTCAACTCGGAAAAGGGCTTCGGCTTCATCGAGCAGGAGGGTGGCGGCCCCGACGTCTTCGCCCACTACTCGAACATCGCCACCCAGGGCTTCCGTGAGCTTCAGGAAGGCCAGAAGGTGAACTTCGATGTCACTCAGGGCCAGAAGGGCCCGCAGGCCGAGAACATCGTTCCTGCCTGACGCTGAAGCGTAAGACGACGCTGGTGCCCGCACCTCACGGTGCGGGCACCAGCTCGTTGCTGTTTACAGAAGTTTGTCTTTTATTCGGCTCGTGCTTGCAATTCCTTCGGTCGATACCCGCCGAGAATTCCTCGATGCGTGCCATATCGAGGAAGGTTCTACGTGAACCGTTCAGCTCGCACGAACGATCGCTATTCCAACCCCCGTAACAGTGGCGGCCCCCGCGGTGCCAACCCCCGCAACGGCGCCAACTCCCGCAACGGTGGCGGCCCCCGTCCCGGCAACCGCTCCGGCGGCCAGGGACGCCGCCCCGCCGCCCCGCAGGGCGAGTTCGCACTGCCGGTCACCATCACCCCGGGCCTCCCGGCGGCGGAGACCTTCGCCGAGCTCGACATGCCCGCGCCGCTGCTGAAGACGCTCACCGATCTCGGCGTGACCGAGCCGTTCCCGATCCAGGCGGCCACGCTGCCGAACGCCCTCGCGGGCCGGGACGTACTGGGCCGTGGCCGCACCGGATCCGGCAAGACCCTCGCCTTCGGGCTCCCGCTCCTCGTGCGCACCGCCGGTCAGCGCGCCGAGTCGAAGCGGCCTCTCGCCCTTGTCCTGGTCCCCACCCGGGAGCTCGCCCAGCAGGTAACCGAGGCACTTACTCCGTACGCCCGTGCCCTGAAGCTGAAGCTCGCCACGGTGGTCGGCGGCATGTCGATCGGCCGGCAGGCCGGTGCGCTGCGATCCGGGGCCGAAGTGCTCGTCGCGACGCCCGGGCGCCTGAAGGACCTCATCGAGCGCAAGGACTGCCGCCTGGACCGGGTGAGCATCACCGTTCTGGACGAGGCCGACCAGATGGCCGACATGGGCTTCATGCCCCAGGTCACCGAGCTGCTCGACCAGGTGCGGCCCGACGGCCAGCGGATGCTGTTCTCCGCCACGCTGGACCGCAATGTCGACCTCTTGGTCCGCAGCTACCTCCATGACCCGGTCGTCCACTCGGTCGACCCCTCCAAGGGTGCGGTCACCACGATGGAGCACCACGAACTGCACGTGCACGGCGCCGACAAGATGGCGACCGCCACCGAGATCGCGGCGCGCGAGGGCCGGGTGCTCATGTTCCTGGACACCAAGCACGCCGTCGACCAGTTCACCAAGCACTTGATGGGCAGCGGCGTACGCGCGGCCGCGCTGCACGGCGGGAAGTCCCAGCCGCAGCGCACCCGCACGCTCGCCCAGTTCAAGACCGGCGCCGTGACGGTCCTGGTGGCCACGAACGTCGCGGCCCGCGGCATCCACGTCGACAACCTCGACCTGGTCGTGAACGTCGACCCGCCCAGCGACCACAAGGACTACCTGCACCGTGGCGGCCGTACGGCCCGCGCCGGTGAGTCCGGCAGCGTCGTCACCCTGGTCACACCGAACCAGCGCCGCGACATGAGCCGTCTGATGTCCGCCGCCGGGATCCGGCCGCAGATCACTCAAGTCCGTTCCGGTGAGGCCGCGTTGAGCCGCATCACGGGCGCGAAGGCGCCTTCCGGCGTGCCGATCGGCGGCAGTGCGCCCATAGAGCGCCCCAAGCAGCGCGGCGGCGCCCCCTTCCGGGGGATGGGCACGCGTCTGGGGCAGCCCGGTCGCTCCGGCGGCGGCTCTCGCCGGGCCGCCGAATCCCGCGAGATGGTGGAGGCGCGTAAGGCGGCGCGGGTGCGTCGAGCTGCCTGAGCTCTGCCTGAGGAAAGTTCTTGACCTGTAGGTCAATAACAGCCTAGGCTCCTGATCATGGGAAGGCCGAAGCAGTTCGATCCGGACGCCGCCGTCGAGCGGGCCATGGACGTGTTCTGGCGCAAGGGATATGCCGCCACCACGCCCCAGGATCTCGTTGACGCGCTCGGTATCGGCAAGGGCAGTCTCTACAACACCTTCGGCAGCAAGCATGCGCTGTTCGAACGGGCGCTGCGCCGCTACCGCGACAGTCAGGCCGTGGCTCTCATCGAGATGCTGGAGGAGCCGGGGCCGGTGAAGGAGCGGTTGCGCGCGGCGCTGTGGCTGCTCGTCGAGATGGACCTCGCCGACCCGGACCGGCGCGGTTGTATGGCGGTGAACACCGCGGCGGAGTTGGCGGTGACGGACGAGGTGGCGACCGACCTCGTCCGGCGCATGTTCGACCGTACCGAGGAAGCCTTCTCCGCGATGGTGGAGAAGGGGCAGCGGGCGGGGGAGATCGCCTCCGGCCGTGACGCTCGCGCCGTCGGGAGTCTGTTGCTGACCACGGTCGTCGGTCTGCGGCTGATGGGGCGGGTCGCGGAAGGGCCGGAGCGCCTTTCCAGGGTGATCGACGTGATGGTCGACTCCCTCTGACGCCTTCCCGCGCCGTCGCCGCTGAGTGAGTTCTCGGCGGAATTCGCCCATCCGCCCATATGTCCATTCAGCATTCAACATTCAGTTCTCGAAAATTCGGCATTCGGTGGTTCGCAGTGTTTTTTGCACTGTCACTGCTGACGTGTGCCCATTTTTTGTACCTGTAGGTCAAGAAGTGTTCTCTTGAAGGAGACGGAACAGCATGAAGCTCGACCTCAATGGCAAGACCGCCGTCGTCACCGGTGCCAGTCGCGGGATCGGCCTGGCCACCGTCAGGGCGCTGGTGGACGAGGGTGTGCGTGTCGTGGGTGCGGCGCGCACCATCACCCCCGAACTCAAGGAGACGGGAGCCTTCGCGGTATCGGCCGACCTCGGCACTCCGGAGGGCGTGGGTGCGCTCATGGACGTCGCCTTCGTCGAGCTGGGTGGCATCGACCTGCTGGTGAACAACGTCGGCGCCGGTGACGCCGTGGAGCCGATCGGCTTCCTCGACACCGACGACACGCAGTGGCAGGGCGTCTTCGACCTCAACCTGCTCAGCGCGGTCCGCGTCAGCCGCGCCGCGCTGCCCAGCCTCATCGAGCGCCGGGGCGCGATCGTCAACGTCTCGTCCATCAACTCCCGTCTGCCCGCGGCCGGTCCCGTCGCCTACAGCGCGGCCAAGGCGGCGCTCACCTCGCTGGGCAAGTCGCTGGCCGAGGAGTTCGGGCCGCGGGGTGTACGGGTCAACACCGTCTCGCCCGGCGTGGTGCGCACTGCCATCTGGGAGGACCCCGACGGCTTCGGCGGCAAGGTCGCTGCTGGTTTCGGGGCCGAGCACGGGGCGTTCCTCGAGCAGATCCCGGAGGTGTTCGGCATCACCACCGGGCGGATCACCGAGCCCCAGGAGGTGGCGTCGCTGATCACGTTCCTGCTCTCCGATGTGGCGGGCAACATCACCGGTGCGGACCACGTGATCGACGGGGGCACGGTCAAGACGGTCTGAGGGTGCCGGTCTGAGATTGCCCCCTGTGTCCTGCGTGGCTAGCTGATTTGCCTAAAGGTATTAGGTATCTGCATAATCGGTTATGCCGAAGGAGAGGAAGGGCATGGTTCGCGCAGGACTGACCGCGGAGCGCCTGGCTCTGGCCGGGGCGGAGATGGCCGACGAGGTCGGCTTCGACCAGGTGACCGTCTCGGCGCTCGCAAGGCGCTTCGACGTCAAGGTCGCGAGTCTCTACTCGCATCTGAAGAACTCCCAGGACCTCAAGACGAGGATCGCTCTCCTCTCCCTGGAGGAACTGGCCGACCGGGGGGCCGCCGCCCTGGCGGGGCGGGCCGGGAAGGACGCCCTGATCGCGCTCGCCAACGTCTATCGCGACTTCGCCCGGGAGCACCCCGGACGCTACGCCGCGGCTCAACTGAGGCTCGACCCGGAGGCGGCGGCCGCCAGCGCCGGCGGCAGGCACGCACAGATGACGAGGGCGATCCTGCGCGGCTACGACCTGACGGAGCCCGACCAGACCCACGCGGTCCGGATGCTGGGGAGCGTCTTCCACGGCTACGTGAGCCTGGAGATGGCAGGGGGTTTCAGCCACAGCGAACCCGACTCGCAGGAGACGTGGTCACGCGTCCTGGACGCTCTCGACGCCCTGCTGCGCAACTGGCCCCAGCCTTGACCAGGGCCCCGCGCCGGCCGAGTCGGCTGCCGCGCGAGTGGCGACGTACGACCGACTGGTCGGCGCTCCTCGGCGACACATCAGAAACCTTGAACAGCAGGCGGAGGCCATGGACAGCACCGAGCACGACTGGATCACCACACCCATCACCGCGGACATCCTGCGCGGCGCACTCGATCTGGAGCGGACCGCGCACGGCGTCCTGCCGCACCGGCTGCCCGCACGGGCCCGCGCCCAGTGCTCCGACGGACAGCTGGCCATGGCGGAGTCCCAGCCCTCAGGTGTACGCCTTGTCTTCCGCACCCGGGCCACCGCCATCGAACTGGACACGCTGCCCACCAAGCGCGTCTACGTCGGCGCCCCGCCCAGGCCGGATGGCCTGTACGACCTGCTCGTCGACGGACGCCTAGCCGGTCAGGCCGCTGTGAGCGGCGGCAACACCCTGACCATCGACATGGAAGCCGGATCCGCCGAGCGCCGGTCCGGCCCGGTCGGCACCCTGCGATTCACCGAACTGCCCGACGGCGTCAAGGGCATCGAGATCTGGCTGCCGCACAACGAGACCACCGAACTGGTCGCCCTGCGCACCGACGCGCCCATCGAGCCCGCACCGGACTCGGGCCGCAAGGTGTGGCTGCACCACGGCAGTTCGATCAGCCACGGCTCCGACGCCGCGAGCCCCACCACCACCTGGCCGGCGCTCGCCGCCTCCCTCAGCGGGGTGGAGCTGATCAACCTCGGCCTCGGCGGCAGCGCCCTGCTCGACCCGTTCACGGCCCGAGCCATGCGGGACACCCCCGCCGACCTGCTCAGCATCAAGATCGGCATCAACGTGGTCAACGCCGACCTGATGCGCCTGCGCGCCTTCGGTCCCGCCGTCCACGGCTTTCTCGACACCATTCGAGAGGGGCACCCCACCACACCACTGCTGGTCGTCTCGCCCGTTCTGTGTCCCATTCATGAGGACACGCCGGGCCCCAGCGCG
Source organism: Streptomyces sp. NPDC031274 (assembly GCF_055570235.1). Classification (NCBI taxonomy): domain Bacteria; kingdom Bacillati; phylum Actinomycetota; class Actinomycetes; order Kitasatosporales; family Streptomycetaceae; genus Streptomyces; species Streptomyces sp. NPDC031274. Next base: position 138,158 of record NZ_JBVIHP010000010.1, read on the forward strand.
CCGGACTTCAGCGCCATCGGCGAGGGACGGTTCGGGTTCGTCGCCATGGGCGACCCGGAGGAGATCAGGAGCGGGAAGCTGACCCTCGGCGTCATCCGTGAAGAGTTGGCCCGGATCGTGGAGCAGCGAGCGGCCGAAGACCCGCACCTCTACTACTTGGACGGCCGCGACATGTACGGGGAGGCCGACTCCGCCGAGTTGCCGCTGCCCGACGGGATCCACCCCGACGCCGCTACCCATCGCCGGATGGGCGAACGCTTCGCCAAGCTGGCCTTCACGGGCGAGGGCGCCTTCGCGGACTTCGGGTGAGTTACGCACGACATCATGGGCGTTCTGCGATCGGGCGCCGTCCCGGTTGTTGATCAAGGTGGCGAAGGCCCGTTGTCCGGCGGGGTGTTCGTCGCCGCGCCGTGGTGGGTTCCACCGGGGAATGTGCCGGATCACGGACATGCGGCGCCCGCAGTGGGAGGATTGGGATGTTAGGCCGCCGCCGCGCGGGTGCGGCGGCGGCCAGGGCGCGAGGTGCCGAGGCTCCCCCTCGATCGGTCCTCGCGCGAGATGCCCTCCGGGCGCCAGGGGCTGCGGAATTGAGCCCCGTTGGCCGTCACGCCCCGGAGGGCGGCGGCTGGAGCTGTGTAGTCGGCGATGCGGCTCCAGCCGGTCTCGTGAAAGCGTGGGAGTCTGTCACGGCTCGGGGGCTGGGAGTCCGGGGCGGGGCGTGAGCCCAACTACCCTGTATGAATGGTATGCCCGCGGCTGGCTGATGGGAAGCGGGCCTGCTGCCCACGAGGCAGAGCGGTCTGTTCCCGCCGAGGCGAACACGGTGTGCACACCCAGGCCGTTGATGGCGCTGGGCAGGGTGGGGCCAGGGTGCGCGTCCGGGGCAGGCAGATACGGGGTGAGCGTGTGGTGCGGCATCGCCCCCTCTTGCGGTGCTGAGCCAGAAATGCCGCCGGAGCGAACCGGGACCAGCGTTCACGGGCCTGGTCGGTATCCAGCGGTACAGCGGCCACCTCGGAGACGGATGGCAGCAGCGCCGGCACGGGCCCTCGCTGCAGCGAGCCGGGGCGTGATCGGCGCACGGCTGGTGCGGATGCCGGAGCTGCGCATGTGTGGTTGCCGCACGAAAGGGGACTCGGTGTACACGGCGCTGGTCAGTGATCAAACCCTCCGGAGGTCTGCCGCGCCCAGGCTCTCCGGTTCAGACAAGAGCCGGGAGAGCCGCCCTAACCCAAACGCTGACGGCTTGCCGCCGGGGTCACAGAGGTTTCAATGGGGCGTCGTCGCCGTCGGGCGGCGGCCCGTCGATGGCGCGCAGGGCGCTGGCCGCAGTGCGGGCCTGCGCGGCGTGGTGTCGGTGTTCCGCGGCTTGCTGGGCGCGGTGATGCTTTTCGTGCTCGCGTGCCAGGTGCTCCTCGGCTGTGGCCAGTGACTCGGCCGCCGCTGTGGCCTGCTCCCGAAGCTGGTCTGCCTGGGTCTGCAGGGCCCTGAGTGGCGCCGGACCCTGCGCCGCTATCCGCGCGGTGGAGGCGTCTGTCTCCCGGTCGATGGCTTCCTGCTCCCGCAAGTCCGTCGCATCCGTACGGTGCAGTGCTGCCTCGTTGCGGTCCAGACGCTCCTGGCTGGCGGTCAGCAGGCCCTGGGTCCGGTCGAGCTGCTCGTACGAGCGCGTCCGTATGCTGGGAGTCGGATCCCCCGCCGCACGACGCCGTGCGTCCAGGCGCTTCTCCTTAGCGGTGAGCTGGTCCTGCCACGTGTCCCCAGCTGCTTCCCGCTCGTCGGCGGCGGCTTCCCGCTCATCGGCGAGGGCCTCGCGGGCGTCAGCGGCGCGCTCCCGTTCGTCGACCACTCGTTGTTCATCGGCCCCTTGCTCGCGCGTCTCGGGGGGCTGTGCGGCGTCGCCTGTAGCGGACGGGTGGTCCAGAGGGTCAGTGCCCATACTTGCAGTATGCCCTGCCTCTGAGACATACGGAGGGGGTACGCGCTGCCCAGCCGACAGCCGGACACCGTTCGACCGCCTCCTCACCCCCCGGGTGCGTCTCGTGTCGGCCGGGCGGGGCCGCGCGTCAACCGGCCAGAGACGCCAGCACCGTGGCTGTCAGCGCGGAGCGTTCGGTCATGCCGGATACCGAGGTGTTCTCCGACCGGGCGTGGGCGCCTGAGCCGACCGCACCGATGCCGTCAAGGACCGGTGTCCCCGCGGCGACCACGAAGTTTCCGTCGCTGGCGCCTCCGACGGACGTCTCGCGCAGGTTCTCTCCGAGCAGCGCCGCGCACCGGCGGGCCAATTCCGCGTAGGCGGCGACTTGTGCGGTGCGCTCGAAGACGGGGCGGTTCCAGTCCCCGCTGACTTCCACGAGGGTCCGGGGGTCCACCGGGCGCAATGCGGCAAGGGCCTCGGTGACGCGCTTCTGCTCGGCCGCGGTGGCGACACGCACGTCGATGCGGCCGACGGCCCTTCCCGCGGTGACGTTGCTGCGGGTGCCGCCCTGCACCACACCCACGTTGAGCGAAGTGCCGGCGTCGGCGTCGCGCAGGTCGGCCAAGTGCAGGATCTGATGCGCCAGTTCGTCGACCGCACTCGCCCCGACGGTCGGATCGAGCCCGGCATGGGCCTCCTTCCCGGTGACCGTGAGTGTGAACAGCCCCACTCCCTTTCGGGCCGTTTTGATCGCGCCGTCGGCGGCCGCCTCGAAGACCATGGCGAGCCTGCTGCCGCGGGACTCGTCGACGATGGCCTCGTGGGAGCAGAGGCTGCCGGTCTCCTCGTCGCCGTTCAGCATCAGGGTGCAGGACGGCCGGGGCAGGCCCAGCGCGTCGAGCGCGCGCAGCGCCCACACGGCCTGCACCAGACCGGCCTTCATGTCGAAGACACCCGGCCCGCTGATGTGGTCGCCGTCCCGTCGGAAGGGCCATTCGCCGAGGGTGCCGGTCGGCCAGACGGTGTCGTAGTGGCCGAGGAGCAACACCGGCCGGGTGTCCTCGCAGGCCGTGTCACGGGCCGGGTAGCGGCGCACGAGTATGTCCCCGGCGCCCGCGCGGGGGAGGATCTCCTCGGCGTCCGGTGCGCCCAGACGCCGGTCGAGCCAGCCACGCAGCCAGCTCAGGCAGGCGTCCAGTTCCCCGGGGTCGTCGCTGGCGCTCCCCTGGGAGGTGTACGCGGCGAGGTCGGCGACCATCTCCTCGCGGTGCTCGTCGAGCCAGCCCCGTACCGCCTCGGCCTGCTCCGCCTCCGGCAGACGCGCGCGTATCGGGGGCTCGGCGAGGCGGTCGAGGCTCTCCAGGCGCGACTCCGACATCTGGTGTGGTGCGCCCTCCAGTTCGAGCAGACCGTCCATGACCGTGCGCAGGAGTGTGGTGGGCAGCCCCTCGCGGGCCGCATGGTCGAAGACGCCGGTGTAGTGGGTGGTGGCCTCCACGGGCCGGCGGCGTACGGCGAGATCGCGCCAGATGCCGCTGCGGTCTTTCGTCTGCGTACGCAGCCACGAGGTCAGGCGGTCGAAGGCGGCATCGCGTGCGGCCGGGTCCTGCCCCGGCCGCAGCGGGTGCGGATCGAAGGCGTCGAATGCCTCCAGGGTGATGCCGAGGCGGTCGGACACGGCGAAGATCTCTCCCGTCAGTCCGGCCATGGCGGCCCGGTGCCGGTCGATGAGGTCGGCCATGGGGGCGTCGGCGAGAGCGGTGGCGGCGAGCATCGCGCCGAAGCCGGCCTTGGCCCACAGATAGCCCTCGACGTTGTCGCTGGCCAACGCCGGACCCCAGCTGTGCAGGTCGGACACGAGGGAACGGACACGGGCACTGACCGGGGCGCCGCCGGGCTCGCCGAGAACGAGCGCGCCGGCGCCGCCGTCCAGGATGACCCCTGGCTCGATGACGTCGGCGAAGATGTTGACGAACGCGGCGACGGTGCGGCGGGCGCCCACGTGCTGGGCGATGAGGTCCTCGTTGAAGCCGTTCTGGAGGGAGACCACACATCCGTCGGGTGCCAGGCGGGGCGCGATCCAGGCTGCGGCGGTCGCTGTGGCCTGAGCCTTCACGGCCAGCAAGACCCGTCCGAGGGTTCCGTCGAACTCCTCCGGTGTGGTCGCGGCGACCGGCACACTGGTGCGAGTGCCGCCGTGCTCGACGACGAGTCCGTCGGCTCGGATCGCCGCCACATGGGCCGGGTCGGTGTCGACGACGGTGACGGGGTGGCCGGCCCGCGCGAGGGCGAAGGCGAGCGTGCCGCCGATCGCGCCTGCGCCGACGACGGTGTAGGCGGCCCGCTTGGTGGAGGGGGCGGTCATGGCGTGGGTCCTTCCGTGGGGGCGACCGGTGTCGCGGGCAGTGGGGCGGCGGGGGTGTCGCCGGGTTGCCAGATGCGGGGCAGGTGCAGTGCGCCCGTACTGGATCCGCCGTCCACCCGCAGCACCTCACCGGTGATCCAGGAGGCGTCCGGGCCGGCGATCCAGCACACGGCACGGGCGATGTCGTGCGGACTGCCGGGGCGGCCCAGCGGGTTGGTGCCGATGGCCGCCGCGTACTCGGTGGACACGGGGTTGCAGTCGCTGGCGACCTGGACGAAGCCGGGGCTGACGGCGTTCACGCGGATGCCGTGCGGGCCCAGTTCCAGGGCGGCGGCGCGAGTGGCCATCTCCAGGGCGGCCTTGGAACTGGCGTAGGGGCCCCCGCCGGGCCGGGACCGCAGTGCGGAACCGGACGAGATGTTGACGACCGCGCCGGGTCGCCCGTCCGCCACGGCGAGCCGGGCGAACGCGGCGGTGGCCAGGACCGGGGCGCGCAGGTTGACGGCGAACAGCCGGTCCCAGGTGCGGGCGTCGATGTCCGCCATGTCCAGGGACGGGTAGACACCGGCCGCGTTGACCAGGACGTCGACAGGGCCGTGCTCCGTCCACGCCCTCTCGACCAGGGCGGAGGGGGCGTCCGGGTCGGTCAGGTCAGCGGCGTGCGCCCTCGTGCCACCGCCCAGCCGTGCTGCTGTCCGTTCAAGAGCCGTGGCATCGCGGTCGGCGAGTGTGAGCAGTGAGCCCTGGGCGGCGAACTCCGCGGCTATCGCGGCGCCGATGCCGCCCGCGGCGCCGGTGACGATCACATGAGCCGTCATCAGTCGAACTCCTTGTCCTTGGTCTCCGGCATCGTGAGGTAGACGACGAGGGAGATCAGTGCCGCGGCGGAGACGTAGATCCACAGCAGGTCGCTGTGGCCGCTCTCGTGCAGCCAGGTGGTGAGGTACGGAGCGGTGCCGCCGAAGACCGCGACGGCCAGGGCGTAGGGCAGGGCGATGCCGGTGGCGCGGACCTCCGGCGGGAACTGTTCGGCCATGATGACGGCGCAGTTGGCGGAGTAGCCCAGGATCAGCAGCATGCCGGTGAGCTGGACCAGGAACAGGCTGAGGAAGCTGCCGTCGAGCAGGTGCAGCAGGGGCCATGCCAGGACGACGAATCCGGCGGCGAAGCCCGCCATGGTCGGTTTGCGGCCGATTCGGTCCGAGAGCAGTCCCGCGAACGGCAGCGCGACGACGAAGACGATGAGACACAGAGTCTGCGACAGGAGGGCGGTCTTCAGCGCGATGCCGGTGGTCAGATTCGCGTACGTGGGAAGGTAGTTGACCCAGATGTAGTAGGTCAGAGTGCCCGCGATGGTGATGCCGACGACGCGCAGCGTCGCCGCGGGATGTTCGACGAACATGGCCTTGACGGGGTTGGTACGGGTCCGGCCCGCGTCCTGGGCCTGGCTGAAGGACTCGGTGTCCGCCACGGAGACCCGCAGCCACAGACCGACCAGGCCGAGGAGTCCGCCGAAGACGAACGCGGCGCGCCAGCCCCAGGAGTGCACGGCGTCGTCGCTCAGCAACGAGGTCGTGAGGGTGCCCAGAAGGGAGGCGATGAGGACGCCGCCCGCCACCGAGACCTGCTGCCAGGAGCCGGCGAACGCGCGCCTGCCCCGAGCAGCCGACTCCACGAGGAAGGCGGAGGAGGAACCGAACTCGCCGCCCGCGGAGAAGCCCTGCACGAGCCGTGCGATGAGCAGGATGAGCGGTGAGAGCACGCCGATGGTGTCGTAGTTCGGGGTGATGGCGATGGCGAACCCGGCACCCGCCATCAGGGCGACGGTGATGGTCATGCCCTTCTTGCGGCCGTGACGGTCGGCGTAGGCGCCGAGCACGGCGGCGCCCACCGGGCGCATCACGAAGCCGACGGCGAACACGGCGAGCGTGGACAGGAGGGCCACCGCTCCGTCGCCCTTGGGGAAGAACTCGTCGGCGATGACCTTGGCGAAGATGGAGTACAGGGCCCAGTCGACCCACTCGACGGTGTTGCCGATGGTGCCGGCGACGATGGCCTTGCGCTGGGCGCCGTTCAGCCTGCCGGGGGAGGGGGAGTCGCCGTCCTGGGGCAGCGGACCTGCGGTTGCTGCGGATCCTGTGTTCATGGCGTGTGCTCCGGGGCGTCGGGGACGGTACGGGAGGTCGTCGTGCCGGTCAGCACGGTGCGGGCCGAGTCGGCGAGCTGGGCGTGCGTGGCGAACCAGACGTCGGAGTGGGCGGTGATGTGGTCCAGAAGCCCGCGCAGCGCCACCAGACGTGAGCGGTGACCGATGACGTGCGGGTGCAGGGTGAGTTGGAAGACGCCGCCGTCGCGGTGGGCGGCGTCGAACTCGTCGGCCCAGATCTCCATGACGTCGCGCGGACGGCTGTGCGGGCGGACGGACCCGTAACGGTCCATCGTGAAGTAGGGGGCGTCGTCCCGGATCCAGTCCACGGGGATCTCGACCAGACCGGTGGGGCTGCCCTCAGCGACGATCTCGTACGGCTCGTCGTCAGCCATCAGTGAAGAGTCGTAGGCGAAGCCGAGTTCGAGCATGATGTCGAGGGTGGAGCCCGAGAAGTCCCAGGACGGTGTGCGGATTCCCACCGGCCGTTGCCCGGTCAGGGTCTCCAGAGTGTCCAGGGCGCGGGCGGTCAGCTCTCTCTCGTCATCGCGTCCAAGGAGCATGTTCCGCTCGTGGATCCAGCCGTGGACGGCCAGTTCGTGTCCGTCGCACGTGTACGAGCGCGCCTCCTCGGGGTGGATCAGGGCGGAGACCGCCGGCATGAAGAACGTCGCAGGCACACGGTGATGGGCGAGCAGCTCCAGGATCCGGGCCGCGCCGACGCGTGCCCCGTACTCGCCCTGGGCGAGTCGGCCAGGACTGGTCTCTCCGTCGCGCAGCGGGATCGTCTCGTGGTCGGAGTCGAAGGACAGGGCGACCGCGACCCGGGCGTTGCCGGGCCAGCGGTCGGGGACCAGCCGCCGTCCGGCGCGCACGGCGTCCACGTGGCCGCGCCAGGTCTGTTCGGTCCAGCGCCAGCTCTCTGCGGGCAGGCCGGAGTCGTCTGTGGGCATGGTGACTCCACGAGGGTCGGGGAAGGTACAGGGGAGAGGTGAAGGAAGTGCGCGAAGGCGTGAGCCGACGCGATACGGGGGCCGGGAGCCCGCTCAGACGGGGCGGACCATCCGGTGCCAGGAGTACTTCATGGTGACGAGATGCAGGGTCACGTCGGAGGCGAGCAGGCCGGGCAGTCTGCCGATGACGTCGCTGGTGTAGCGGTAGAGGTCGGCACGGCGAGGTAGCACCATGTGTCCGACGAGGTTGAAGCGCCCGGTCGCCGCGCCCAGGAACTTGGTTCCCGGATGCCGTGCGAGCTGCCGTCCCGCCGCGTCGAGCCGGTCGGGCTCGATCGAGAGCCAGACCATGAACTCCGCGTCGTAGCCGAGCAACGAGGGATCGGCCAGGGTGCGGAACTGCAGGACGCCGCGGGCGATGAGCCGTTCCATGGCCCGTGCGACGCCGGACTCGGTGTGACCCAGCCGCCGGGCCAGCACGCTGACCTGGGTACGGCCGTCCTCCTTGAGCGCCGCGACGAGATCCTGCTCCAGGGGCATGAGCGCTTGTGGCGTCATGTCCCAGTCCTCCCGGTCGCACGAGGACGCCAGGGACGCGGGCCGCAGATCGGCCGCGGCCTCGGCGGACAGCAGCCCGGTGTCCCACATGGACGCCGAGACGAAGGCGCGGATGACAGGTACGGCCTCGGTGCTGGTGATGAGGTCGGCCGCGGGCAGGTCGGTGAAGAGAATCCGCATCATCTCCTCGTTGTCGCGGGCAACGAAGTCGACGATCAGATCGGCGGCGCCGGTGACCACGGCCACGAAGCGGACGTCCGGACTCTCGGTGAGCCGGTCGGCGGCGGCCAGACCCTGGCCCGGCCTGGCCTGGACCCGTACGAGCATGGAGGACCCCTCCCTCGTCCGGTCCAGCTCCAGGGTGCCGACGACCCGAAGCAGCCCCCGCTCACGCAAGGAGCGGTACCGACGCTGGGCGGTTGTCTCGCTGGCACCCACCCAGCGCGCCAGAGCGCTCCACGGGGCACGACCGTTGAGCTGGAGCGCGGCGATGATGCGCTGGTCCAGCTCGTCGATGGTGTCCGTGGGGGCTGTGTGCGTCATGGTGGCGAAGGTATCGAGTGCTCTGACCACCGTCAATGAAGGAATCCTGCATTATCGCTGGTCAGATCATTACCATCCCGCAACCGCTGCGTTGTGGAGGGATGAACGACGCAGCTCGGCCCCACGTACGCGGGTGGCTGGAACGTGACGGATTACGTCAAGCGTGTGTCTGAAAAAGTTCCTCCGGCATCTACGGCCTCGGGGAACGGGGCCACCTGAGTTGCGGGGTGAGCGCAACCTGAGCACCTCATGATCGTTCAAATGGGCATGAAGAACGCCAAGCGGGCCGTCATTGCCCTGACCCTTGCAACCGCGGCCCTTGCCGCCTCCGGATCCGCTCATGCGAGCGATGGCCACGACGGCGATGGAGGTATCAACATCCCCGAGAGCCCCGGAGAGGTCGTCGACGGAGTGCGAACGGGACTCGACGTGGCGGCAACGAGCTGGGAGATCGCCCAAGCCCGCTGAGATGCGACAGCCGCATCCACATCGACCTGGACGCCGACGGCCGGGGCGGCAAGGGGGACGACCTCGCCGGTTCCGGCCGTGCCTGACTGACCTCATGTGGCGATGCGGCCAGCCGTAGTCTGGAGCGATGCACCTCGTTCACCAGGCTGCTGGAGCCGTCCGTGTCTTTGCTGCCTTCGTCGCGCGTTCAGGCGGGGCGCGGGCGTGAGCAGGGAGCTCAGGGAGCTGCCGGTGCACGCGCCCGGCTCGGTGGTGATGCCCTTCGTCATCCAGGGGTACGACGAAACCGTCGCGTGCGACACCGTCTGGGGGGAGCACTCCCACCCCTTCCACGAACTGCTCTGGAACGAGCGTGGCGCCTCCACGGTCGTCGTCGGTGCACGCGTCTGGACCACCACGCCCACGCTGGCTCTGTGGATGCCCGCGGGCGCGCTGCACTCGGGATCAGCGGTGGCCGGCACCTGGTTCCGTGCCGCCTTCTTCGGCTACGGCGCCACGAACTCGATCTCCGACGTGCCGGTGGCCGTCGATGTCACCCCGCTGCTCAGGCTGCTGCTTGAGCGCCTGAACGATCCTCAACTCCCGCCCGCCTCAAGGGACGTGACCGAGGCGATGGTGCTCGACGTACTGCAACCCTCCCCGCGTGAGCTGCAGGTCCAGGTGCCGACGTCGACCCTGCTGCATCCCGTCGCCGCGGCCGTACGGGAGAACCCCGGTGATCCGCGGACGCTGGCGGACTGGGCCGCCGAGCTGGGGGTGAGCACGCGCACGGTGACCCGGGCGTTCCACGCCGAGACGGGAACCAGTTTCGCGCGCTGGGTGGGGGCGGTCCGTGTGCAGCACGCGGTCATGCTGCTCGCCCGCGGCTGGGAAGTCGATACCGTCGCGGAGCATGTGGGCTACCGGTCGGCGAGTGCCTTCGGCGTGGCATTCCGGCGTACGACGGGGCTTACCCCGGGCGCCTTCCGTACGCGCTGAATCGCCCTGTGCCGGACAGTGATGCCGGACAGCGACGCCGGACAGCGACGCCGGACAGCGACGCCGGACAGCGACGCCGGACAGCGACGCCGGGCGGTGGCGTCGAGCAGTGGTGTCGGGTGGAGATGTCCCGATCGCGACATCGGCTGTCTCAAATGGTCGATTGCGACAGTCGTCCCCCTTTCCTTAAGGTACGAAGGCAAGGTTTACCTAACCTTCAGGCGCCGCGCGGCGCCGTGCGCCCTCGCCTTCTCGCGATCGGGCGTGCACATCCAGCACTGACATTCCGAAGCGGAGTACGGACTGATGCGTTCGCAACGCCTTCGTCTGCTCGCTGCGGCGGTGACCCTCCTGGGGCTCTCCGCATGCGGCACGGCCGATACCGACAACGGCGGTAAAAGCGACAAGGGGGGCCAGTCCGGCGCCTTCCCCGTGACGATCAAGCACGCTCTCGGGACATCGACCATCCCGGAGAAGCCGAAGCGCGTGGCCACGGTGAACTGGGCCAACGACGAGGTACCGCTGGCACTCGGAGTCGTACCGGTCGGCATGGCCAAGGCGAACTTCGGGGACGACGACGGTGACGGGGTGCTGCCCTGGACCGAGAAGCGGCTCAAGGAGTTGAAGGCCGACACTCCCGTGCTGTTCGACGAGACCGACGGCATCGACTTCGAGGCCGTGGCCGACACGCGCCCCGACGTGATTCTCGCGTCGTACTCCGGTCTGACGAAGAAGGACTACAAGACGCTCAGTGAGATAGCCCCCGTGGTCGCGTACCCGGACGCTCCGTGGGCGACCCCCTGGCGAGAGATCATCCGGCAGAACAGCAAGGCCATCGGCCTGGCCCCGGAAGGCGAGAAGCTGGTCAAGGGCATCGAGGGGGACATCCGCAAGGCTTTCAGCAAGTACCCGCAGCTGAAGGGGAAGTCGGCGATGTTCATGACGCACGTCGACCCCAAGAACGTCAGCAAGGTCGGCTTCTACACCACGCATGACACGCGGACGCAGTTCTTCGAGGACCTCGGTCTGAAGACTCCCGGGAGCATCGGCAAGTTGTCCGAGGGGACGGACAAGTTCGTCCTGACGCAGAGCGCCGAGCGGATCGACACGTTCGACGACGTCGACATCGTCGTCGGGTACGGCGACGAGAAGGGCGAGCTGCTCAAGCAGCTGCGGAAGGACCCGGTGCTGTCCAAGATGCCCGCGCTCAAGCGCGGTTCGGCGTACATGCTCCCCGGCAGCACCCCGCTCGCGACCGCGGCCAACCCCACCCCCTTGTCGATCGGGTACGTACTGGACGACTACGTGGCGGCCCTCGCCAAGGCCGCGGACAAGGTCCCGTGACAGCGGTCGACACCCGCCAGGTGAAGGGTGCCGCTGCGGCGCGGCGGCACCCGACACAGGCCCGTCTCATGTGGCTTCTGCTGGCGGCGGTGGCGCTGGGTGCGGTCATGGTGGCCTCCGTCGCCCTTGGCTCACGCGCCGTCGGGTGGTCCGACATCTGGGCGGCGCTCGGCGGCGCGGACGACTCGCTGGCACAGGCGGCCGCCGCGAAGCGGATACCCCGTACGGTCCTCGCTGTGCTGATCGGCGCGGCGCTCGGCCTTGCCGGTGGCGTCATGCAGGGCGTCACCCGTAATCCGCTGGCGGACCCGGGCATCCTCGGGGTCAACATGGGAGCCTCGCTCGCCGTCGTCACCGCAGTCGCGTTCTTCGGCCTCGCTTCGCCGACCGGGTACATCTGGGTCGCGATGGCCGGTGCCGCGGTCTCCGCGGTGTTCGTCTACACGATCGGCTCGCTGGGCCGCGGAGGCGCCACCCCTCTCAAGCTGGCGCTCGCCGGAGCCGCCACGACGGCGGCATTCACGTCGCTGGTGAGCGCCGTCGTGCTGCCGCGCAACGACGTGAACGGCAGCTTCCGGCTCTGGCAGATCGGCGGCGTCGGCGGAGCGACCTTCGAACGCGTGGGCCTGGTCCTGCCGTTCCTCGTGGTGGGCCTCCTCATCTGTCTGCTGTCGGCGCGCTCGCTGAACTCGCTCGCCCTGGGCGACGAGGTCGCGGCCGGTCTCGGGGAGCGGGTCGCGCTGGCTCGCGGCACGGCCGCACTCGGCGCCGTCGTCCTGTGCGGCGCGGCCACGGCCGTCGCCGGGCCGATCGCCTTCGTCGGCCTGGTCGTCCCGCACACGTGCCGCCTGCTCATCGGCGTGGACCACCGCTGGCTGCTGCCGTTCTCGGCGCTGCTCGGCGGGGTCCTGCTCACCGGCGCCGACGTCATCGGACGGATCGTCGCACGTCCGGCGGAGATCGACGTCGGCATTCTGACGGCGCTGATCGGCGGCCCGTTCTTCATCTGGATCGTCCGTCGGCAGAAGGTGCGTGCCCTGTGAGTGTGACCATCACCGACCCGCTGGGGGACACCGCGTCGGCCGGGACCGTGTCCCGCGCACGGGTGCGCCGCGCGTCCCGGCGCCGGACAGTGATCACGGTCCTGGCCGTGCTCGTCGTGGCCGGGTTTGCCGTGACCCTGATGGTGGGGGAGACGTTCTACCGGCCCGATGAGGTGGCCCGGGTGATCATGGGTGAACAGGTGCCGGGCGCGTCGTTCACCGTCGGACGGCTGCGGCTGCCCCGCGCGGTGCTCGCCGTGGTGGCCGGATTCTGCTTCGGTCTCGCCGGTGTCACCTTCCAGACGATGCTGCGCAACCCGCTGGCAAGCCCGGACATCATCGGCATCAGCTCCGGTGCGAGCGCCGCGGCGGCCCTCGCGATCGTCACCCTGTCTCTCGGCGCGACGCAGGTGTCGGTCCTGGCGATCGTCGCCGGCCTCGCTGTGGCCCTGCTCGTGTACACACTGGCTTTCCGGGACGGCGTCGTCGGAACCCGGCTGATCCTGATCGGCATCGGCGTCTCCGCGATGCTCGACAGCATCACCTCGTACGTACTGTCGCAGGCTGCCGAGTGGGACCTCCAGGAGGCGTCACGTTGGCTGACCGGCAGTCTCAACGGCGCGGCATGGGAGCAGACCGTGCCCGTGGTCGTCGCGCTCGCGGTCCTCGGCCCGGTGCTCCTCTCCCGTTCGCGGGACCTGTCAGCGATGCAGCTGGGCGACGACACCGCCGCCGCGCTGGGGGTCCGCGTCGAACGGGTCCGGGTCACGGTGATCGTCGCGGCGGTCGGCCTCATCGCCTTCGCCACGGCGGCGTCCGGGCCGATCGCGTTCGTGGCGTTCCTCTCCGGCCCCCTCGCGGCCCGACTCGTGGGCCGTGGCGGTTCGCTCCTCGTACCCGCGGGCCTCGTCGGCTCCCTGCTCGTGCTCGTCGCCGACTTCGTGGGGCAGTACGCCCTCGGGACGCGGTTTCCGGTCGGCATCGTCACCGGCGTCCTCGGCGCGCCCTACCTCATCTACCTGATCGTTCGTACCAACAGGGCCGGAGGCTCGCTTTGACCACGGACCACGTCCTCACCGCCGAGGGGCTCACGCTCGGCTACGGCGACCGCACCGTGATCGACTCCCTCGACCTGACGGTGCCGCCCGGACAGATCACCGGGATCGTGGGCGCCAACGCCTGCGGCAAATCGACGCTGCTCCGGTCCATGTCCCGGCTTCTCGCACCCCGTGCGGGCCGCGTCGTGCTCGACGGCAAAGAAGTGCACCGGCTGCCCGCGAAGGAACTCGCCCGCACCCTCGGCCTGTTGCCGCAGTCGCCGGTGGCCCCCGAGGGCATCACCGTCGGGGACCTGGTCGGCCGCGGCCGCCATCCGCACCAGGGCGTCCTGTCCCGCTGGAGCGCGAAGGACGACGCCGCCGTGGCCGCCGCGCTGGAGGCGACGCAGACGACGCCGCTCATGGACCGCGCGGTGGACGAGCTGTCCGGAGGCCAGCGTCAGCGCGTGTGGATCGCGATGGCGCTGGCTCAGCAGACCGATCTGCTCCTGCTGGACGAACCCACCACGTTCCTCGACGCCAGCCACCAGATCGAGGTGCTCGACCTGCTCACCGATCTGAACCGCAGCCGCGGGACCACGATCGTCATGGTGCTCCACGACCTCAACCTCGCCGCCCGGTACTCGGACCACCTGATCGCTCTCGCGGACGGTCGGCCGCATGCCACGGGTGCCCCCGCCGACGTACTGACGGAGGAGAGCGTCCGCGCCGTGTTCGGCCTCGACAGCCGCATCGTGGAGGATCCCGTGTCGGGTAGACCGCTGATGCTGCCGATCGGGCGCCACCACGTCCGAGCGGCAGCCAGTACGGTTCCCGAGAGCCGTCAGTCCGTGGGGGTCAAGCCCCGCTCCCACCTGGGCTCTTGGCCCAAGGCTCACCGCGGATGGAAAACTTCGTTTTGACCACGGTGGGTCAGGCGCGGACCGTCGTGAGGTCCTGAACCCGTTCGATGCGGTAGTGGACGGTGTCGACGTGCGGGTGCATGGCTTCTGCCGTGCGGGCCCAGGAGCAGTTGTGGGCGAGGGAGACCTCCAGGGGGGGGAGGGGGCGGAGGCACCGAAGCTGTCGGGGGTAACGGACTTAGATGACTGCGGTCTTGGTCTATACCAGCAATCCCTGTCCCAGTATCCTCATCCGTGGCCAGTAGCACCCCATCCCCCCCACCCAGGTTGCGTGCTGGCGCGCGCGGCACCCGCCTGACTCTTCCCCACGCAACTGGGTGACCTCCCCGTTCGCCGCCTCCAGGAGGATCACGGTGAAAGTTCGCACCAGAAGCACGGCGATCATCGGCACCCTCTGCCTCGTTGCTTCCCTCGCCCTGACCACGGCGTCCGCAGACGAGCCCGCCACAGCACAGCAGGCCCCGAAGGTCGCGCTCACGAAAGTGACGACGGCCGCGAATCCGACCGCGGGCACCGCCGGTCCCGGTGGAACGGTCTGGGTAGCCGAACGCGCGGGCACCGTACGGGTCTTGGGCCAGAAGGGGCTCAGTGACCCCGTACTCGACATATCCAAGGAGACCACCACCGACGGTGAACGCGGGCTCCTCGGCATCGCGTTCGACAAGAAGTTCGCGCACTTGTACATCTCGTTCACCAACCTCGAAGGCACAAGCACCGTGGACGAGTTCGCCGTGCGCAAGGGCAAGATCCGGCCCGAGACCCGGCGCACCGTCCTCACACAGACGCAGCCCTATTCCAACCACAACGGCGGCGACATCAAGTTCGGCCCCGACGGCTACCTCTACATCGCGCTCGGCGACGGCGGTTCGGGAGGTGACCCGCACGGCAACGGGCAGAAGCTCGACACGCTGCTCGGCAAGCTCCTGCGGATCGACCCGCGCGGCGGCAAGCCGTACGCGATCCCGGCGGACAACCCCTTCGTGGACGACCCGAACGCGAAGGGCGAGATCTGGGCGTACGGGCTGCGCAACCCGTGGCGGTTCTCCTTCGACGCGGGCACGGGCGACCTGCTCATCGGTGACGTCGGCCAGAGCGACTGGGAGGAGATCGACTGGGCCCCGTCCGACAGCGAGGGCGGCGAGAACTACGGCTGGTCCCAGATGGAGGGCAGCCATCCCTTCCGGGGCGGCACGGAGCCCGCGAACCATGTGCCGCCGGTCCACGAGTACGACCGCACCGGCCTCGGCTGCTCGGTGACGGGCGGATACGTCTACCGGGGCAAGGCGATCCCGGCCCTCAAGGGCCAGTACGTGTTCAGCGACTACTGCGACGGCACGATCCGTGCCCTGCAGATGAAGGACGGCAAGGTGACCGGCGCGAGCGACCTCGGGGTCAACGGCGGCGAGGTCATCTCCTTCGTGCAGGGCGGTAAGGGCGAGCTGTACGTGCTCGACATCGGTGGCAGCGTCTCCCGTATCGACCCGGCGTAGGGAGACGTAAGGACTGCTTCATCGACTGCTTCGGCGGCCGCGTTGTTGGCTGCGTTGTCGGGGGGGGGGGCCGGGAAAGAACCACCCACGGAGAGAGGGAGGGGGAGGGGGGGGTGTGTTTTTACCCGGTGGATTTCTCTGGTGTGTCCTTTTTTGCTACCCCC
>NZ_JBVIHP010000010.1:154100-195260 GCF_055570235.1 Streptomyces sp. NPDC031274
CGGGTGGGGGGGGGGGGAGGGGTGTGCTTTTTTCTTTCCTTCTTTGTTTTTTTTTTTTTTTCTTTTTTTTTTCTTCCTCCCCCCCCCCCCCCCCCCCCCCCGCGGCGCGAGGTAGGGCGCGGTGGCGCTGCGTTTCGACGTGGCGACTTTCGAGGGCGTGCCTTTGGCGACGACCCTGCCGCCCGCGTCGCCGCCGCCCGGGCCGAGGTCGATGACCCAGTCGGCGGTGGCGATCGTGTCGAGGTCGTGTTCGACCAGGACGACCGTGTTGTCGGCGTCGACGAGCCGGTGGAGCTGGCGGAGCAGCAGGGCGATGTCCGCGGGGTGCAGGCCCGCCGTCGGCTCGTCGAGAAGGTAGAGCGTGTGGCCGCGGCGGGCTTTCTGCAATTCGGTGGCGAGCTTGATGCGTTGGGCCTCACCGCCGCTGAGTTCTGTCGCCGGCTGGCCGAGTCGCAGGTACCCCAGGCCCACTTCCCGGAGTGTTTCGAGGCTTCGGGAGGCAGCGGGAACCTCCGCGAGGAACGTGGCGGCGTCGTCCACGGACATCGCCAGGACGTCCGCGATGTGTTTGCCGCGATACGTCACTTCGAGTGTCTCGGCGTTGTACCGCGCGCCGTGGCACGTCGGGCACGGGGCATAGGTTCCGGGCAGGAAGAGCAGTTCGACCGCGACGAACCCCTCGCCCTGGCACGTCTCGCACCGTCCCTCGGCGACGTTGAAGGAGAAGCGGCCCGGCGTGTAGCCGCGCGCCTCGGCCTCGTCCGTCGCCGCGTACAGCTTGCGTACCGCGTCGAACATCCCCGTGTAAGTCGCCAGGTTGGAGCGGGGTGTGCGGCCGATGGGCCGCTGGTCGACCCGGACGAGCCGGTCGAACGATTCGACCCCGGCCGATTCCCGCACGTCGATCTCGAACTCCGCTTCGTCGGGTTCACCGGGTCTATCGGGTTCATCGGGTGCGAGGCCGAGGTGGCGGCGCACGACCTCGGCGAGCACCTGCGTGACCAGCGTCGACTTCCCGGAGCCGGATACGCCGGTCACGGCTGTCAGTACGCGCAGCGGTACGTCGACGGACACGTCGCGCAGGTTGTGGCGGGAGACGCCGCTCAGGCGCAGCCAGCCCCGGGGTGTGCGAGGTCGGTGTCTGAGCGGCTCGGCACGTCCGAACAGATAGCGGCCGGTGGCCGACTCCTCCACCTCTTCGAGCCCGGGGACAGGACCGCTGTACAACACCCGTCCACCCGCCTCACCGGCGGCGGGCCCGATGTCGACGACCCAGTCCGCCCGCCGTACGACATCCATGTCGTGCTCCACGACGAACAGCGAGTTGCCCGAGGCTTTCAGCCGGTCGAGCACGTCAAGGAGTGGCTCGGCGTCAGCGGGGTGCAGCCCTGCGGACGGTTCGTCGAGCACGTAGACGACGCCGAAGAGGCCGGAGCGCAGCTGGGTGGCGATCCGCAGGCGCTGTGCCTCGCCGGGCGAGAGCGTCGTCGAGCGGCGACCCAGACTGAGGTAGCCGAGGCCCAGGCCGAGCAGCACCTCGACGCGTGCGACGACGTCGGCGCAGATCCGCACCGCCGCCTCGGTGCTCTCCCCGGACCGGGCGGTCGACGTGGCCGCCGAGCCTTCCCGCAGCTGTGCGACGGGCCGCAGCAGGGCCGCGACCTTCGTCAGCGGCATCGCGTTCACCTCGGCGATCGAGCGCCCGGCGAAGGTCACGGCGAGCGCCTCGGGCCGCAAGCCGCTGCCCTCGCACGCAGGGCAGGGAACACTCTGGACGAACCGCATCGCGCGCTCCCGCATCCGCTCGCTCTTGGAGTCGGCGAGGACATGCATCACGTGCTTGCGGGCGCTCCAGAACTTCCCGTGATAGCCGTGGTCGACACGGTCCGGCTCGGGTTCGATGAGCACGGACGGCTGTTCGTCGGTGTGGAGCAGCCACTCCCTGTCCTTCTTCCTGAGTCTGCGCCACGGTCGGTCGATGTCGATGCCGAGACCGCTCACGATGCTGCGCAGGTTCGCTCCCTGCCAGGCGCCCGGCCAGGCCGCGATCGCGCCGTCCCGGATGCTCAGCGACGGGTCCGGGACGAGCAGCTGCTCGGTGACGTCGTGCACGACGCCCAGGCCGTGGCATCGCGCGCAGGCACCGGCCGACGTGTTGGGCGAGAACGCCTCGGCCTCAAGACGTCCGGCGTCCGGCGGGTAGGTCCCGGCACGTGAGTAGAGGATGCGGAGCAGGTTGGACAGCGTGGTGAGCGTGCCGACCGTCGACCGTGAACCGGGCGCCCCGCGGCGCTGCTGCAGGGCCACCGCGGGCGGCAGGCCGGTGATCTCCTGCACGTGCGGCGCACCGACCTGCTGCAGCAGCCGACGGGCGTACGGCGCGACGGACTCGAAGTACCGGCGCTGCGCCTCGGCGTAGAGCGTGCCGAAGGCGAGCGAGGACTTGCCCGAACCGGAGACGCCGGTGAAGGCGACCATCGCGTTTCGCGGAATGTCCACGTCCACGTTTCTCAGATTGTGTTCATTGGCACCCAGGACACGCACACAGCCGTCAGTCGAATTGTCTTCCATGGCATGTCTTTAACCGTTCGGAGCCACCGCGGTTGGCCGCCATGCGGGTGGGGTGGTCGACCTGGCCTGGAGGATCCCGCCCATGGACTCCTCGCGCCATTGCTTCAGGAGTTCGTGGAAGGCGGATGCGCCGTGGGGGTAGGCGATCGGGCCGTTCGGCCGGCCGCGCCCTTCGCGGTTGTAGTAGCCGGGGGTGCACTCGGCGTGGAACCACTCGTGGTCGGGGGCGTCCGCGGCCAGGACGGCGATCCAGGCGTCCTCGGCCTCGCGGGTCGGCTCGAAGAGGGCGCCCTTGGCCTCGGCGGCCGCGACGAGGGCGGCGGCGTGGACGGCCTGCTCGTCCAGTACGTGGGTGAAGTTGACGCTGCTGGCGTTCTGGAGGGAGCCCATCTGGACCAGGTTCGGGAAGCCGTTGCTGGTGAAGCCGTGCAGGGTGCGCGGGCCCTGTCGCGCCCACGCGTGCAGCAGTTGGGCGCCTCCGCGGCCGTGGACGGGGAGCTTGCCGGAGTGGATGCCGGAGGTTCCGACGGAGAATCCCGTCGCGAAGATCAGACAGTCGAGTTCGTACGCGGTGTCGCCGACCACGACACCGTGTGCGGTGACGCGCTCGATGCCGTGGGTGTCCGCGGTGTCGACGAGGGTGACGTTGTCCCGGTTGAACGCCGGGTAGTACTTGTCGGAGAAGGTGGGCCGCTTACAGGCGTACCGGTACCAGGGCTTGAGCTTCTCCGCGGTGTCCTGATCGGCGACGGTCTGCTCGACGCGGGTGCGGAGCTCGTTCATCTTGGCGGCGTCCGCGGCCTCGTACGCGGCCTCGAAGTCCGCCCGGTCGCTCTGACGGCGGAAGCTCGGCAGGAGCTTCTCCAGGAGGCCTGCCGACATGGTCCAGCGGTCCGCCACGAGATCCTGCTCGGCGCCCTCGCCCGAGACGATACGGAGATAGTTCTCGCGGCGCTCACGTGCCCAGCCGTCGTGATCGGCGCCGACATCCCGTGCGGTGGTGGGGCGGTTGGCGCGCACGTCCACGGTCGAGGGGGTGCGCTGGAAGACGTAGACATGTCCGGCGTCCTCGGCCAGCATCGGAATGACCTGGATGCCGGTCGCCCCGGTGCCGACGATGCCCACCCGCTTCTGCGCAAGGCCTGTCATGCCGCCGTCCGGGGTGCCGCCGGTGTAGGCGTAGTCCCACCGCGACGTGTGGAAGGTGTGGCCCGTGAAGTCCTCGATGCCGGGTATCCCGGGCAGCTTCGGCTCGGAAAGGGTACCGGTGGCCGTGACGACGTACGTGGCCCGGAACGCGTCGCCGCGGTCGGTGGTGACCATCCACGTCTCGGAGGTCTCGTCCCAGGTCAGCGAGGTGACCCCGGTGGAGAACAGAGCGTCGGGGTAGAGGTCGAACTTCTCTGCGATCCGCACCGCGTGGCGGCGGATCTCCTCGCCGGGAGCGTACTTCCACTCCGGCACGTATCCGGTCTCGTCGAGCAGCGGCAGGTACACGTGCGACTCGATGTCGCAGTGGATGCCCGGGTACCGGTTCCAGTACCAGGTGCCCCCGAAGTCGCCGCCCTTCTCGACGATACGGACGCGCCGCACGCCCTGCTGCCGCATCCGCGCCCCGGCGAGGATGCCGCCGAACCCGCCACCGATCACGGCGACGTCGACGGTGTCGTGCAGCGGATCGCGCTCGGCCGGCTCTCCCGCGTAGGGATCAGCGGCGTAGTAGCCGAACTCGGCTTCGGTGGCGCGGTATTGGAGGGCGCCGTCGGGCCGTACGCGCCGCTCGCGTTCGAGGCGGTAGCGCTGCCTGAGGTCGGCGAGCTCGTCAGAAGACGGAGCTTGAGGGGTGGTCATGTGGGGGGACCCCGATCCTGCCTGTCGGGCCGTCCCGGAGTGAACGGCCGTCCGCTACGGTAGCAACAACCGGACAGCGCTGTCCGGTTGGATGGCGGACACCCCCCCCACACACACACAGCGGACAGGAAGAGTGACTCCTCATGCGGCGACTCCCGATCCGATCCCTCGCGGTCCTTGCCGTGATCGGCACGCTGGCCCTCACCGGATGCGGTACGGACACACGGGACTCCGGTGATCAGGCGGCTTCCGTCGGCGCGGGCAAGACGGTCCGCGCGCACAAGGTCATGCAGCTGACGAAGGTGCACCAGGAGACCGGGATGACCCTCCTGGAGGGCCCGACCTTCGGAAAGGACGGCGATCTGTACGTCGTCGACGTCACCGCACCCGCGGGCAAGCCCAAGGTGATGCGCGTCGACGTGGAGAAGAAGACCTCCCGTGCGGTCCATACCGATGAGCGCGGGGCCTACACCTCGGCCCAGTTCGGCCCGAAGGACGGACGGCTCTACCTGACCGACTACGCGCACGGCGAGGTCGTGAGCCTGGCTCCGGACGGCAGCGATCCGCGGACCTTCTTCTCCGGCAAGGTCGACGGCGCGCAGATGAACCCCGACGACATCGCCTTCGACAAGGAGGGCAATCTGTACGTCAGTGACTCACGTGGTCTCTCCGAGGGGCAGGAGCAGGGGCGCGTGGTGCGGATCGACCGCGACGGCAAGAAGGCCACGGTCCTGGCCGAGGGCCTGGCATCGACGAACGGGATCTCGTTCGACGTGGACTACCGCGGGCTGTGGATCAGCGAGCTGACCCAGAACCGGATCTCCTACCTTCAGCTGGACGGAAAGGGAGGGGTGGCGTCCCGGCACACCGCCATCCGCGTCGACGGCGGGATCGCCCAGACCGACTCGATCGCCGTGGACGCGGACGGCAACCTCTACCAGGGGTTGCACGGCCGAGCCGCGATGGCCGTGTACGACAAGTACGGTGAGCGCCTTGCGACGGTCGAGGTTCCCGGCAGCGCGGCGGGACTCGAATCGGCGACCAACGTGGCGATAGCGCCGGGCGGGAACAAGGCGTACATGACCGTCAGTGGGCCTGCCGGGGGGTATCTCTACACTTTCGATGCCCTGGCGGCAGGGATCAGGCAGTCGAACGGCGGCTGACACCGCCCGGTGATCCAACTGTGGTGACAGACATCGTCCGGCAGCCCAACGGTGGTGGCACTGCCCCGCGCTCACCCTTCGAAGGGCCGCACCGGCCCCACCTCGACGCCGAGCAGCCGCCAGGCAGCCATCGCCCGGCGTTCCCGCTCCTCACGAGTGGGGCCGGTGACGGCGCCGGAGACCATGGCGACAGCGAGCATGAGGTCGTCGGCCGCGCCCAGTCGGTGCCCCTGCGGCAGGTGTCCGCGCAGGCCGCGCTCCACCCGCTCGGAGAGGGCCACGGCGTGCGCGCGGATGTCGGAGTGGCCGCCTGCTCCCTCGGCGTGCAACAGGCCGATGAAAGCTGCCGACTCCGTCAGATGCCACGTCATCACACCGAGAACGTCGGCCAAGGTCGCGTCCTCGGCTGCGGCGGCCTGTTCGACCTGCCGTACGTTCTCCTCCAGAACCGCGGTCGCCACGGCGGCCCGGTCGGGGAAGTGCCGGTAGAGGACGCCTTGTCCGACCCCGGCCCGACGCGCGATCGCGGAGAGCGGAGCGTCCAGACCGTACGTCGCGTAGATCTCGCGGGCGGCGGTGATCAGGGCGGACCGGTTGCGTGCGGCAGCCTTCGGCCCGTCGTTCGCGGGGCGCCGTTCGTCCGGCTTGGGCTTGGGGGGCTGCGTCACCCCGGAAGCCTACCGGCGGCGGCAGGGGCGGCTCACGCCTGCTGTGCGGAGGCTTCGGCGGCCGGTTCGTCGGCCAGGGCGATGTGGGCGGTGATGCGTTTGCCCGCCGGTTCGAGGTGGACGTGGAACTCCCGGGCGACGGCCATGACGATCTCCAGGCCGTGCCCGCCTATTCTGCGCGGGTCCTCGGGGCGGGCGACTGGCTGGGCGGGGACGCTGTCGTGCACGGTCACCGCGACTGCGGCGTCCACGATGATCAGTTCCATGAGCAGCGGCCCGGGGGCGTATTTGCGGGCGTTGGTGACCAGTTCGCTGACGACCAGTTGAGTGAGGTCCATCGCGCGGGCGGAGACGGTGACGTTCTGGTCCGTCCGGGCGCGGGTGAGGAAGTCGAGCGCGAGGTGACGTGCCTCGGCGATGGAGGCGTCCCCGCCGTTCAGACGGACAGCGACCCCCATGGTGTGAGCTCCCGACGGCCCCTCGCCGTCACTTCCGGCTGAGTCCATGTCCTCGCCACCTTCGTCCCCGTTGTCTGCGCTCACCTACCCTGCCGGACGCTTCGCATACTGTTCTGCCCCGGATCGATAATCCGTTCGAGTAAGCCTGCGTGTTCCGTCCGGCGGTTCTCCGGCGTGTGCCCGGGTCCGCGGCGCTTGGGTGAGTGCAGTCGAGAACATGGTGACAGACCGCCGCAGGGACGGCCCGCCCATGTGCGGAACGCGCCCCCTGAAGCATGCACGGGACGGGCCCGCTGAAGAGGTGAAGAGGTGAAGAGGGCCCGTCCCGTCCGGCGCTCTAGTCGGCGGCGGACCGCAGAGCCGCCAGGGCCCGGTCCGCGTGGGCGCTCATCCGGAACTCGCTGCGCACCACCTCGAGAACGCGGCGGTCGGGTCCGATGACGAAGGTGGCCCGCTTGGTCGGCAGGGGACCGAAGCCGCGTGCCACGCCGAACTGCCCGCGCACCACCCCCTCCGGATCGGACAGCAGCGGGAAGCCGAGCGTGTGCAGCCCCGCGAACTCGCGCTGGCGCTCGACGGCGTCCGAACTGATGCCCACCGGTCGCGCGCCCGCCGCCGCGAACTCGGCCGCCAGATCACGGAAATGGCAGGCCTCCGCGGTGCAGCCGGGCGTCATCGCCGCCGGGTAGAAGAACACCACCACCGGGCCTTCGGACAGGAGCGAGGAGAGGGTCGTGGGCGCGCCCGTCTCGTCGGGCAGCGTGAAGTCCTCGACCAGGGAGCCGACTTGGATCCGGGTCATCGCTGTGCTCCTCGGCCGTGGTGGACGCGGGCGGGCGAAGCAAGCGTGGAAGCGGGAGCGAGGGCGAGCGGTGGACGAGGGGGGTGGACGGACACGAGGTCTCCTCACGGCACGGCAGCACAAGGCAGGTGGCACGCGATACTACTCGGCGGTAAGGAAGGGTGTCCCCGGCCTGGTTCGCCGCACACCACGCGGTGTGCGGCCGACCTGCCTGAGCCCCTGGGGCCGCCCTGGTGCCCCAGGGGCCGATCAAGCGATGCGCGCAAGGCGCATGCGGGCCCCGTCGTCAGGCCGCCTGAGCCTGCCCGATGCCCTCGTCCCCGCGGACGGCCTCCGCGCGTACACGGGCACAGCTGGTGGTGATGAGGCGGGAGACGTGCATCTGCGAGATGCCGAGCTCCTCGGCGATCTTGCTCTGCGTCATGTCCTCGAAGAAGCGCAGGTACAGAATGGTCCGCTCACGCTCCGGCAGCCGCCGCAGACCTTCCTTGGCGGCCTCACGGTCGGTGATGAAGTCGTAGGCGGGATCGGACGCGCCCAGGGTGTCGACCAGGCTGAATCCGTCGGGATCGGAGGAGATCTCGGCGTCGAGGGACAGGGCGCTGTAGCTCGTCATCGCCTCAAGGCCGTCATGGACCTCGGCCTCGGTCAGACCGGCCTGTTCGGCTATGTCCGCGATGCGGGGCTCGGCGTCGCGACCCGGCTGGTCCAACAGGTCGCGGCGCGCGACACGGACCTTGTTGCGCAGCTCCTGGACGCGACGGGGCACCCGTACGTCCCACATGCGATCGCGGAAGTGCCGCCGCAGCTCTCCGGTGATGGTGGGCACGGCGTAGCTCTCAAAGGCACCGCGCTCCGGCTCGTACCGGTTGACCGCCTTGATCAGGCCCATCGCCGCGACCTGGCGCAGGTCTTCGAGGCTCTCGCCCTTGTTGCGGAACCGGCCCGCGAGACGGTTCGCCATGGGCAGCCAGGCCGCCACGATCTCCTCGCACAGCAGGTCGTGCTCGGGCCCTTCATCGAGCGTGGCGAGGTGGGCGAAGGCCGCCTTGGTGTCAGGAGCGTCGTCGTGGGGGCGTCGCGTCCCCGTACGACGACGGGCTGAGGGTGCATGGAGATCGGTAAGCATCAGGAATCGCTCCTCAACGGTGGGCCGACGAGTGACCGCGAGGAACGGGATGATCCGGAGCCGGACATCCAGCGGGATTGGACAGACCGCTCCCCGCGGATGCGCCTCCGGTCCGAAGCACGAACTACGCCTGCCCCTCGACTCGGAGGCAAAACAAGTCGCACGCACCGAATTGCCGCCCGGCTGGCTGCCGCTGTCCGTCCGGGCGAGCCTGGAGAAGGTGTCCGTCGCCGAGTGCGAGCACTGCGGACGCGGGGCAGGAGGTGCCATGGGTGTGCGCAGGCGAGTCAGCCGATGCCCGTATACCGGCAGTTCACTGTCGGTGCCGTCGGTGCCGCCGGCACCGACGTGCAGGGCGGCCGTAGCCATGGCCAGTCGATCCGTCGGCGTGCGACCCGTACGACCACCAAGAATCATGAGGACGAACCACCCACGATCACCACACACATAAGAGAGGGGCATCACATGCCTGCCGGATCGAACAAGAAGCGTGAACGCCAGTACGAGCACATCAAGGAGAGCGTCGAGGACCACGGGACCTCGGCCAAGCGCGCGAAGGAGATCGCCTCCCGGACGGTCAACAAGGAACGGGCACGCTCGGGGGAGTCGAAGACGGCCAGCAAGACGTCCACGCAGGACAAGAAGTCGGCGTACGAGCGAGGTGGGGAGCGCTCGCACAGCGGCGCGCAGGGCCCGACCAAGGATCAGCTCTACGCGGAGGCCAGGAAGAAGAACATCGAGGGCCGCTCGTCCATGAACAAGAAGGAACTCAAGCAGGCTCTCGGCCAGTGACGCTGCCGCGCACGTTGCCGCCGATCGGGCGATCTTCACCGGTGCGGGGGCATGCGGAGGAACGGGTAGGGCACACGGGACGCGGGGTGCGAAGCGTCGGAACGGCCTCGGACGCTTGGCTTCGCCGATCGGCCGCATTGGGGTGCGGCCGATCGGCGGCCTTCCTCGCCGTGCTGTCGGCAGTCATGCCGTACTCACCGGAGTTGGCGGCCCTGAGGCGCCTTGCGGTACGGACGGTGACGTTCTTGACCAGTCTGGAGCCCGCGAGCGCGGGACTGGCGGGCGTACTGGTCCTGGGCGAGGACCCGCCTCGCGCAGCGGGCGGCCCTGGCGTGCGTAGGCGCTGCGAGCGCGCGCCAGGGTGGTGGCCCCGCGCGCGAGTCGGAGGGGGCGGGGCCACCGCGAGATCGAAGGTGATGGTGCGTCGGCGTCAGGCCAGCATTCCGTTGCGGAGCTTGCTGAGGGTGCCAGTGAGGAGACGGGAGACATGCATCTGGGAGACGCCGAGTTCGGCGCCGATCTGCGACTGGGTCATCTCCTGACCGAAGCGCAGTTCGAGGATGCGGCGCTCGCGGTCGTCGAGTTCGTCGATGAGTGGTGCCAGGGCGTGCAGGTTCTCCACCGTTTCCAGGGCCGGGTCGGATTCACCCATCACGTCGGCCAGCGTGCGCGTCGGCGTGGCCGCGCTCTCACCGCCGTCGCTGGGCGCCTCCAGGGAACCGGCCGTGTAACCGTTCGCGGCGATGATGCCGTCGATGACCTCTTCCTCGGTGATGGACATGTGGTCAGCGAGTTCCTTGACGGTCGGGTCATGGTCGAGACGAGTGGAGAGTTCCTCCTTCGCCTTGGCCAGTTCCACGCGCAACTCCTGGAGCCGGCGCGGTACATGCACGGCCCAAGTGGTGTCCCGGAAGAACCGCTTGATCTCGCCGAGGATGTACGGGACGGCGAAGGTGGCGAACTCGACTTCGCGGGTGAGGTCGAACCGGTCGATGGCCTTGATGAGGCCGATCGTGCCGACCTGAATGATCTCCTCCATGTCGCCGCTGCCCCGATTGCGGAAGCGCCGGGCCACGAACTGGACGAGGGTCAGATTCATCTCGATAAGGGTGTTGCGTGCGTACTGGTATTCGTGCGTGCCCTCTTCCAAGGTCTGCAGGCGGTCGAAGAACATCTTCGACAGTGCCCGGGCATCCTTCGGGGCCACCTTGTCCGTGTCCTCGATCCATGGCAGCGGGCCCTCGGTGGCGGGCGTCTCGCCCGAGGCCGAGAGCACGCCCTCGCTCTCTCGTGCGGTCCCGGCAACCTGTTCAGAGATCAGTGACATATCCCTACCTCCCCTAGTGGTACGACGCTTCCTCGTACGCCCCTGCCCCGGCATCCGGGAGGCATGTGCGTTGACCCAAATTTTCTTGCTGTGGGGAAATAGTTGTCTGCATGCATCGTACGATGTGCGAGGCTGCCCGGCTTCGGCCAGGCATTCGCCCGAACCTGACAGCCCCAGCCACCGGAGTGACTCTTCGGGCGTGCCGTGTTGGACTGAGTGCATGTCCCCCTACGCCGAAGGCCGACGGACCGGGGGCACTGTCAGGAGGCTCTTATTTCGGCGTGGCTTAATGAGAAGCAGGATCACGTGGACAGATTCGCTGCCGTCGAGCGGGCGCTGCGCAACGCGGCACCCCACTTGTTGCTCGATGTCGTGACGAGGGCGTTGCGGGAGGAGTACGGGGTCGAGCGGGTGGAACTGCGGCTCGCCGACTACGGCTTGACCACCCTTCAGATGGTGGAGGACGTGCCGTTCACCACCGAGCCGGTGTCCCTGCGGAACAGTCCGCAGGGCAGGGCCTTCGGCGCCCAGGAACCTTACGTCGAGTCGAGGATCGCGCAGGACGCGGCGACCGTACATCTGCCGGTGACCGTCCGGGGGGACCGGATGGGCGTACTCACTCTCACCGTTCCCGAAGAGCGCTGCGCCCCGGACGACCTGACGGAGATGCAAGGCATCTGCGAGGCGCTCGGTCACGAGATCCTGGTCGCCGAACGCGACACCGATCTGTACCTCCTCGCACGCCGGGCCGCCCGCCTCACTCTCGCCGCCGAGATGCAGTGGCAGTTGTTGCCCGGTCGCTCGGTGGCGCGTCCCGAATTCGCGTTGGGCGCCCACCTGGAGCCCGCGTACGCGATCTTCGGGGACAACTTCGACTGGTCGGTCTCGGCCCACCACCTCACGCTCACCGTGACCAACGGAATGGGTCAGGGGATGGAAGCGGCGCTGCTCACCAACCTCGTGGTGAACGCGCTGCGCAACGCCCGACGGGCAGGACTCGATCTGGCGGGCCAGGCGAGCCTCGCCGACCAGGCCGTCTACGCGCAGTACCGGGGCGAGCTGCACGCCTCCGTCCTGCTTCTGCGCTTCGACCTCGCCACCGGCGAGGTCGAAGCCGTCGACGCCGGATCCCCCCGCATGTGGAGGCTCCGAGGGCGGGCGGTCACGTGTGTCGACTTCGACGCGCAGCTTCCCCTCGGGATGTTCGAGGAGACGGCCTATGTCGCGGAGCGCCTGCGGCTGGAACCGGGTGATCGCATTCTGGTGGGCAGCGACGGGGTCTACGACAGCGTCTCGAAGATGGGGGAGCCTTACGGGGAGCGGGCGCTCGCGCGGTCCCTGTCCGCGCACCGTCTGCTGCCGGCGTCACAGGTGCCGCAGGCGGTGCTGCGGGATCTCGCGGACTACCGGAGCGCGCTGCCTCTGGACGACGATGCTCTCGTGGTCTGCCTCGACTGGTTCGGACGGTAGTCGCGCGTGCGTGGCCGACGGTAGCCGCGCGTGCGTGGTCGACGGGAATCGCGATCGCGCGTGCGTGGTCGACGGGCCGGCCTGGGCGCTCAGCGGCCTGACTAGCCGACCGAGCGCCAGGTCCTGGCTCCCTCGTCGCCCTGCTCCGGCGCGGTCGCCACGTCACGGAAGGCCCTGAGCCCTTCGAGCAGCGCACGCCGAGCCTTGGGGGGCATCGCGTCGATGGTGGCCATCAGGATGCCTTCCCGACGCTTGCGCAGGTCGGTGAGGTAGGCCCTGCCCAGGCTGGTCAGCCGAAGCTCCAGTTCCCGTCGGCTGACCGGGCTCGGCGTGCGTTCGATAAGCCCTGTGGCCTGCAGCCGGTCGCACAGTCGGCTCACCGACGGTGGAGCGGACCCCAGGGCCTCGGCGAGCATCCGCAGATTGATGCCGTCCTCGCGGTCCAGTGCGTACAGCACGCGCAGCTGGGACGGAGACACAGGCCCGGTCGGAACGGCCTCACGCCCCTGCTCCCACATGACTTCGAGCAGTTCGATGAACTCGGAACCCGCATGAGCCGCATCCCGGGACCTGCGATCCGGTTCGGGACTCAGACCCATAGCGATGACACTCCGATCGGCGTTGTCTCTCTTGTACATCTTGCCACCGGGGCACGGTCCACACATCGTCCCGATCGGCTGACAAGGACACCCGGGTCGCGAAGACCGAAGACCATGCGTGCGACGTGTGACAGCCCCGAGAAACCGCGTCGACCCCGGCGAACTTCTCGCAGTGGACGGGGCACGATGGGAGGCGCCGGTAGTGCACGCGGCACCGGATCGCATCTCGGCGTCGGCGGTAGCCCGAGGAAGCATAGTGGAAACCGGCCCGGGCATCGCAGGACAATGCCCGCCCAGGCCGTGACTGCGTTCCGTCGGAGATCAGGTGCCCGGCATCAACAACGCGTGAAGACTGCCGGAACACGGCAATGCGCCCGAACTGTCCTCCGGGCCAGGATGACTGCGGCAGGAACGGGGGGCGGGTTCCGGTGCCGGGTCGCGAAAGCGGGGTCCGGCACCGGGACCCGAGCCGCAGCGAGCGCGAACGGGGTGGAGCGGTGGGGGAATTCCTGCACGCCCTTGCCGGGTTCCCGGCCATCCTCTTCAGCGCCGCTCTCCCCGTGGTCCTGGGCTTCTGGCTGCTCGTCGCACTCGGCGGCGCCGATGCCGACAGCTTCGACTCGGATGTGGATGCCGGTGCGATGGGCCTGGGCGGTGTGCCGGTCGCGGCGGCGGCGTCCGTGATGGCCGTGGTGGGCTGGTTCACCAGCCTGACCGGTTCGATCCTGGTCGACCGGTCGGCCCCCACCGGTCTCGTGCACGCGGGGGCGGACGTCGTTCTCCTCTTTCTCTCCCTCTTGATCGCCTGGCGCGTGACGCGATGCCTCGTACGCAGCTGGGTCTGCCGCAGCTGATCGCTACCCTCGGGACAGCCCCGCACGTTCCAGGCAGTCGGCGATCGCCGCTGTCTCCGCCTGGTGCGCCGCTGTCTCCTCTGGTCCAGAGTCTCCTTGCCCGCGGGCCGTCGGTGTTCGACGACGGCCCGCCCTGCGGTCTCTGACATGAGACGTCAGATGTCTGATGCCTTGATAGCGTGGGAACGTAGCTTGACAATCGAAAGGGGTCAAGAGGTGGGGAGTTCACCCATGTCCGGTGCGAAGCCCGGCCGACAGCTGCTCCGGCAGGAAGTCGTCGAGGGCATCAAGCGCTACATCCTCGAGGAGCGGCTGCGCCCCGGGGACCCGCTGCCCACTGAGCCGGCCCTGTGTGAGGCGCTTGGCGCGAGCCGCTCCAGCGTGCGCGAGGCCGTCAAGATCCTCAATGCCCTGGACATCGTCGAGGTCCGTCACGGCCACGGCACCTACGTCGGCCGCCTGAGCCTGTCGGCCCTGGTGGAGAGCCTGACCTTCCGTGGTCTCCTCTCGCCGGGCGACGACTTCCAGGTCCTCGCCGACCTCGTCGACGTACGCGAACTCGTCGAGCGCGGGATGGCCGACCGGATCGTCACGACGCTCAGCGTCGCCCAACTCGACGCGCTGGAACGCCTCGTGGCCGCCATGCGCGATCAGGGCGCGGGGGAGGGGCGCGGCTTCGTGGAGGCGGACCGGGCGTTCCACGCGCTGCTCGTGGAGCCGCTCGGCAATGAGCTCATCGAGCAGCTCTCGATGGCCTTCTGGGACGTGTACGCGATCGTCGCGCCGCATCTGGACGGATTCACGCACGCCGACGAGACCGAGACCGTCGCCGCGCACCAGAGCATCGTGGACGCCGCGCGGGCCGGTGACGTCGCCGGTTTCATGAAGGCGCTCGGCGAGCACTACGCGCCGGTGCGGCGACGGATCTCCGAGGCCCGCGCCCGGGACGCCGCGCAGGTCTGACCTGGGCACTCGTCCTCCTGGAGGCTCTGCCGGGGCAAGTGTCCGGCAGAGCGGAGGCCTTGACGGCCCCTGAGAGCGCTGCCTAGGGTCCCGTCTGCCGCCAGGACATCAGACGTCTTCTGTCTGGAGGTTCGGCGTTCAGCTTCCCGGTCCCGCCCCAGGAGGGCACCTCCATGCCGCTGACGGACCTCTCGCTCGCGGACTGCCGCGCCTGTCGACCCGACTCGGCGGAGCCACCCGACTTCGACGCCTTCTGGCCGCGCACCCTGAGCGAGGTCTCCGCAGACGGCATCAGCCCTCCGGCCAAGCCCTCTCCGTCAAGCCCCCTCCGAGAAGAGAGATCGTCCATGCAGCGAAGAGTCCCTCTCGCCCTGCTGTCCGCCGCAGCGCTCCTCGTCACCGCGACCGGCACCGCACACGGCGCGCCCACCGCCTCCGGTGAGCTGACCTCCCAGGACCTGACCACCAACGGAGTGGGCTCGCCCTACTACCGCATCCCCGCCCTGACCACATCGGTCAAGGGCACGCTCCTCGCGGCCTACGACGCCAGGCCCACCCTGGGCGACCTGCCGGGCAACCTCGGCATCGTGCTGCGCCGGAGCACC
Source organism: Streptomyces sp. NPDC031274 (assembly GCF_055570235.1). Classification (NCBI taxonomy): domain Bacteria; kingdom Bacillati; phylum Actinomycetota; class Actinomycetes; order Kitasatosporales; family Streptomycetaceae; genus Streptomyces; species Streptomyces sp. NPDC031274. The sequence goes on from NZ_JBVIHP010000010.1 coordinate 169,353, forward strand.
GACGGGGGCGCGACGTGGAAGGCGCAGCAGGTGGTGCGCAAAGAGGCCGCGCCCAAGGGCCATGGCGATCCGAGTCTGCTCGTCGACCGCACGACAGGGCGGATCTTCGTGTTCTACGCCTCTTCGGTGAACCAGGGCTTCGCCGGCTCGGGCACCGGTAACGACGAGAGCGACCCGGACATCCTCCAGGCCGACTACAGCTACTCGGACGACGACGGTCTCTCCTGGACCCACCGCCGCATCACCAAGCAGATCAAGAACCCCGCGTGGGCAGGCATGTTCGCGGCGTCGGGCGAGGGCATCCAGCTGCGGCACGGCGCGCACAAGGGCCGGTTGATCCAGCAGTACGCCGTGCGGATCAACGGAGCCAACTACGCGGCCAGCGCCTACAGCGACGACCACGGGGCCACCTGGAAGATGGGCAATCCTGTCGGCCCCGGCGGAGACGAGAACAAGACCGTCGAGCTGTCCGATGGCAGGATCATGCTCAACAACCGCTCGAAGCCGTACCGGACGATCGCGTACTCGACCGACGGAGGGGTCAACTACACGCCGTTCCAACAGGACACGCAGCTCACCGACCCGGCGAACAACGCCTCGATCATGCGGTACGACGCGGGGGCCGCGGCGTCGGACCCGCAGTCGTCGTGGCTGCTGTTCAGCAACACCGAGGACGTGTCGGCGCGGCGTAACCTCACCGTGAAGATGTCCTGCGACAACGGCAGGACCTGGCCGATCAGGAAGGTCGTCGACCCGGGCGCCGCGGCCTACTCGACGCTGACCAGGCTGTCGAACGGGCGCGTCGGGCTGCTCTACGAGCGCGGCGACTACGCGCACATCACCTACTCGTCCTTCGACCTGGACTGGCTCGGCGGGACCTGCGCGGACATCACGATCGCCCCGCCCACGGCCCTGAAGGCGGACGCGGGCGCGGAGGTCGAGGTCCGGGTGGTCAACCGGATGGACACGCGTCGCGACCGGGGCACCCTCGATCTCACCGTGCCCGGTGGATGGACCACGCGTCAGGTCACCGTCCCCGCGCTCAAGCCGGGCAAGGGGGCCACCGTGAGGGTTCCGGTCACCGTCGCGGCGGACGCCTCGGGCAGCGCCGAGCTCACCGCCACTTACCGGACCGGGGGCAAGCAGGCCTCGGGCAGCTCGACGGTGGCGATCACTCCGTAGGTTCCAGGCGGGCGCGGATGCCGTCGAAGTGGGTCCGCATGGCGCGCACCGCGCGTTCGCCGTCCCCCGCCGCGACCGCGTCGACGATCTCGCGATGCTGCGAGCAGGTGACGGCCGGATCCTGATGTCCGTCGTCGAGATCTTCGCGTACGCGGTCCATGGCGGCCCAGAACGCGTCGAGGACCTCGCTGAGCAGATGGCTGTCGAGCGAGGCGTAGAGCGCGAGATGGAAAGCGCGGTCGGTGGCGCGCGCCACCCGGCCGTCGCGCGCCTCGGTCTCCATCTCGGCGACGAGAGCTCGCAGCACGGCGAGGTCCTCGGCGGGGATCCCGGCGGTGACGGCGCCGACAAGGCCGGCCTCGAGCGCCTCCCGCACCTTCATCAGCTCGAAGAGCCCCGGCTCGCCGAGGCGGTGACGTACGGCGGCCCGGAAGGCGAGACCTTCGGCGAAGGGGGACAGCGAGAGCGAGCCGACGAAGGTGCCGAAGCCGCGGCGGATCTCGACGACGTTGACGGCCTGGAGCGCCTTGAGCGCCTCCCGCACCGACACCCGGCCGACTCCGAAGAGCTCGGTCAACTCGGTCTCCGTGGGCAGCGGGTCACCGGGTGCCAGCCTGCGCTCCAGGATCAGCTCCTTCAGCTGGCGCTCGGTGTCCTTGGCCATGGTCGGGCGAGCCACAACATCCTCCTGAGGTGCGATTGCCCCTTGACCGGTGGCGGGAGCATCTGTTTAAGGTGAGGCAAGACGTAGGACATCTTACGTCCCATGTTCTCGGCCGCGTAATCGTTTCGCACCGCGTCACCGCGTCACCCCGTCACCGCTTAGAACCGCGGATCGTTTCGAACGGCGGCCGGACGCACCCACCTGAGCTGGAGCCCTTCACCATGTCTCTGTCCGCACCGCTACGCGGCGTCGTCCCGCCGGTCTGCACCCCGCTCGACTCCCGGGGAGAGGTCGACACCGCGTCCCTCGCCCGGCTCGTCGACCACCTCGTGGACGGGGGAGTGCACGGCCTTTTCGCCCTCGGCTCCACCAGCGAGGTCGCCTACCTCACCGACGAGCAGCGGGCCACGGTCCTGGAGACCGTGGTCAACGCCGCCGACGGCCGGGTCCCGGTCCTCGCCGGAGTGATCGACACGACGACCGCACGCGTCGTCGAGCACGCCACGGCCGCCGCCGCCCTCGGGGCTGACGCCCTGGTAGCGACCGCGCCCTTCTACACGCGCACCCATGAGAAGGAGATCGCCGGGCACTTCCGCCGCCTGCGCGCGAGCGTGGACCTCCCGCTGTTCGCGTACGACATCCCGGTCGCCGTCCACAGCAAGCTGGGGTCCGGCCTCGTGCGCGCCCTGGCCGAGGACGGCACGCTCGCCGGGCTCAAGGACAGCAGCGGCGACGAGGGCGGGCTGCGCCGGCTGATCGTCGAACTGGGCGGCCGCGACGGCCGCGCCCAGGGACCGGCCCCTGACTTCAGCGTGCTCACCGGATCCGAACTGACCGTGGACGCGGCCCTGCTGGCCGGTGTCGACGGTGTCGTGCCGGGCATCGGCAACGTGGACCCGGCCGGATACGTGCGGCTGTACGAGGCCGCGCGGGCCGGGGACTGGGCGCTCGCCGCCAAGGAGCAGGAGCAGCTCATCGATCTTTTCGGCATGGTCGACGTGGGGCCGGAGACGGACATGGGACGCAGCTCCTCCGCGCTCGGCTCGTTCAAGGCGGCGCTCCAGCTGCTCGGCATCATCGAGTGCGGCGACACCGCCTTCCCGCAGATCCAGCTGTCCGCCGAGTCGGTCGCGCTTGTCGCGCAGCGGCTGCGCGCCGCCGGTCTGCCGCCGGTCCGATGAACTCCGGCACCCTGCCGGGCTCCGACAACGCCGCGCTCATAGGCCTCGACCTCGGCGGTACGAAGATCGCCGCCGCGCTCATCGGCGCGGACGGCACCGTCCTTGCCCGGCACACCCGGCCCACCCCGGCAGGCAGTGGCGCCGACGCCGTGCTCGACGCCCTCGCGACGGCCGCCGCCGAGGTCGACCCGGGCCGCGGCGCATCGGCGCTCGGCATCGCCGCCGCCGGGGTCATCGACCCCCGTACCGGCCGGGTCACCAGTGCCACCGACTCCATCAGCGGCTGGGCGGGCACAGCCCTCGGCGCCGGTCTCGCGGACCGTACCGGCCTTCCGGTGGCCTGCGACAACGACGTACGGGCCACAGCCGGTCCTGAGCTCGCGGCACTGGACGCAGAGCACGGTTCGCTGCTGTTCGCCGCGATCGGGACCGGAGTCGGGGGCGCCGTCGCCGTCGACGGGCGGATGCTGCACGGCGCCGCGGGCATCGCAGGACACCTCGGTCATGTGCCGAGCCCCCAGGCGGCCGGGCTGCCCTGCACCTGCGGCGCCACCGGACACCTGGAAGTCATCGCGTCGGGGCCCGCGATCACCGCCCACTACCAGCGGCTCACCGGCACCACGGTGGACCGCCTGGAGACCGTCGCGGCCCGCGCTGCGCAGGGGGACGCGGACGCCGTCCACGCGATCACCATCGGTGCGGCCGCCGCCGGACAGGCGCTCGGCGGGCTCGCCAACGCGCTGGGTCCCGACCGGATCGTCGTCGGGGGCGGCGTCCCCCGGATCGGCGCCCTGTACGGGGACGCCCTGGCCGCCGCCCTCGGCGCGGAACTGATGCCGCCGCTGCGCGGCCTCGTACCGCGGGCCCCCTTGTTCGGCGCCGACGCGGCGGTGCTCGGCGCCGCCGCCCTCACCACAAGCCTGCCCCTTCACCACCCTGGAGCCCTCCGATGACCACACAAGGAGCCCTGCGATGACCACGCGGCAGACATGGACCGCGGCCGAACTCGCCGCCGAGCTCCGGGGCAGCCTGATCGTCTCCTGCCAGGCACCGCCCGGTGATCCGATGCGGGAGACCGGCACCCTCGTACGGCTGGCACGGTCGGGGGCAGCCGGGGGCGGCGCGGCCATCCGCGCCAACGAACCCGACGTCGTCGCCGCCATCGTCGCCGCCGTCGACCTGCCGGTCATCGGCCTGTGGAAGGACGGTGACACCGGCGTCTACATCACCCCGACCGTCCGGCACGCCCTGGCGATCGTGGAGGCCGGTGCGACCGTCGTCGCCGCCGACGCCACCGACCGGCCGCGCGCCGACGGCTCCACGTTCGCCGAGCTCGTCACCGCGGTCCACGCGGCGGGCGCGCTCGTCATGGCCGACGTCTCCACGCTCGCCGAGGGCGTCACCGCGGCCGAGGAGGGCGCCGACTTCGTCTCCACCACCCTGTCCGGCTACGTCCCGGGGACGCCCGAGCAGACCGGCCCCGACCTCACGCTGGTCGCCGAGCTCGCCGCCGCGATCGATGTCCCGGTCGTCGCCGAGGGCCGCGTCAACACCCCGGAGGACGCCGCAGCGGCCCTGGCCCGCGGCGCCCACAGCGTCGTCGTCGGAACGGCCATCACCGCACCCACGGCTCTGACCGCCCGCTTCGTCGCGGGCCTCACCAAGCACTGACCTGCCCCTTCAAGCGACCGGCCGCTCAAGGACGAGCACCGCCCCGCATCATGGAGTCACCGTGCAGACCTCATCACCCGCCAAGCCCCGCTGGTACCGCGAAGTCAGCCGTACCCAGTGGAAGTCGTTCTTCGCCGCCTGGATCGGCTATGTCCTCGACGGCTTCGACTTCGTCCTGATCACGCTGGTCCTCACCGAGATCAGTGACGAGTTCGGCCTCAGTACCGTTCAGGCGGCCAGCCTGATCTCCGGCGCGTTCATCACCCGCTGGCTCGGCGGCGCGGTCCTCGGCGCCCTGGGCGACCGGTACGGCCGCAAGGCCTCCATGGTGCTGAGCATCCTGCTCTACTCCCTGGGCACGTTCGCCTGCGGATTCGCCTGGAACTACCACAGCCTCTTCGCCGCGCGGCTCGCCATCGGCATGGGCATGGCCGGGGAGTACAGCGCGAGCGCCACGTACGTCATGGAGAGCTGGCCGGCGAAGCTGCGCAGCCGGGCGAGCGGGTTCCTCATCTCCGGCTTCTCGGTCGGCTCCGTGCTCGCCGCGCAGGTCTACAACTGGGTGGTGCCCTCGCTCGGCTGGCGGTGGATGTTCTACCTCGGCCTGATCCCGATCGCCGTCGCGCTGTGGATGCGGCGCGCGCTGCCGGAGGCCGCGGAGTGGAGCGAGTCGGTCGCCGAGAAGGGCGCCAAGCCCAATCCGTTCCGTCCGCTGTTCGCGACCCGTGGCAGGGCCACCGCCAACGTGGTCCTGACCGTGGCCGCCACCCTCGCCCTCTTCCTGGTCTTCACGCCGGGCGGCGCGGGCATGGTGCCCGCCCTTTCCGTGGTCGCCGGTCTTTCGCTCGCGGCCTTCGCCGTCCAGCTCGGCGGCAAGCGCGGCTGGGCGCTGTACCTGTCGATGATCGTCACGCTGTTCTTCGCGTTCCTCTACTCCTGGCCCATCCAGGCGCTGCTGCCCACGTACCTCAAGACCGATCTGGGCTACAGCACGGACCAGGTCACCGATGTCCTCTACTTCGCGGGCTTCGGCACCATGGTGGGCTGCTGGACCGCGGGTTTCCTGGGCGACCGGATCGGCGCGAAGAAGGCGTACGCGCTCACCCTCCTCGCCTCACTCGCCTTCGTCTATCCCGTGTTCGCCGTGGACGACAACCTGCTGCTGCTCGGCATCCTGCTGTTCCTGCTCCAGGCGACCAGCTTCGGCATCTCCGGTCTGCTCCCGCGCTACATCGGCGGTCACTTCCCGACGGAGAGCCGGGGTGCGGCGCTGGGCTTCACGTACAACGTGGGCGCCCTCGGCGGCGCGGTGGCGCCGGTCCTCGGGGCGCATCTCGCCTCCGGCATGGATCTGGGGCAGGCGCTCGCCGTGCTGACGTTCGCGGGCACGGTGATCGTGGTGCTACTGGTGGGCTTCGACGTCCCGGCCAGGCTGAACCGGCTCATGGATCCGGAGGGGGAGAGGGACCACCTGGCGGAGGAGGCGGCCCAGCTGTCCCAGCCGTCGCAGAAGGCGGACGAGCGAGCGCCGGCGGTCGGTGACACCGCCCGCACCTGACAACGGCTTCCTCGGCACCCGCATCGCGCCCGCTCCAGCGGCAGGAGTACGTGATGCGTGGTGTTCTGGAACCTATGAGCAGTCCAGAGGAGCAGACGAACCTGGGCCGGGCGAGCCGCGAGGTCCCCACGGCGGCGGAGCCTGCCTCCGGCCGCCGCTGGTGGGCCCTGGCCGTGATCGCGCTCGCCCAGCTCATGGTGGTCCTGGACGCGACCATCGTGAACATCGCACTGCCGTCCGCGCAGCGCGAGCTCGGCCTCACCAACGGCAACCGCCAGTGGGTCATCACCGCGTACACGCTGGCCTTCGGCGGACTGCTGCTGCTCGGCGGCCGTATCGCCGACCTGTTGGGCCGCAAACGCACCTTCATCATCGGACTCGTCGGCTTCGCCGCGGCCTCGGCCCTTGGCGGCGCCGCCACCGGACCCGCCATGCTGTTCGCGTCGCGCGCCCTGCAAGGCGTCTTCGCCGCGGTCCTCGCCCCGTCCGCCCTGTCGCTGCTGACCACCACCTTCACCGACGGCAAGGAACGCGCGAAGGCGTTCGGGATCTACGGCGCCATCGCAGGCGCGGGCGGTGCGCTCGGTCTGCTGCTCGGCGGCATCCTGACGGAGTACCTGGACTGGCGCTGGTGCCTGTACGTCAACGTCCCCATCGCCGTGCTCGCCGTCTTCGGCGCGATCTCCCTCCTTGAGGACCGCGTGGGACACAAGGAAGCCCGCCTGGACGTCCCCGGCGTGATCCTGGGATGCGGAGGGCTCATCGCCGTCGTGTACGGGCTGAGCGAGGCCGAATCCCGCGGCTGGACCTCCGCGATGGTGCTCGCACTGCTGATCGGCGGCATCGTCCTGCTTGCCGTGTTCACGTGGTGGCAGACTCGGACGACGCGTCCCCTGCTGCCGCTGCACATCGTGAAGGACCGCAACCGTGGCGGCTCGATGCTGACCATGGGACTTGCCACGATCGGCATGTTCGGCGTTTTCCTCTTCATGACGTACTACCTGCAGAGCATCCTCGGCTATTCACCGGTGAAGACCGGATTCGCCTTCTTCCCCATGTCGCTGGCCATCATCATCGGCTCGACGCAGATCTCGGCCCGGCTGCTGCATCACGTCCCCCCACGGCTGCTGATGGGGCCGGGGCTGCTGCTCGGGGCGGCGGGTCTGTTCACGCTGACTTTCCTCGGTACGGAATCCAGCTACGCCGGGCACATCCTGCCCGGCCTGCTGATGCTGGGTCTCGGGCTCGGTCTCACCTTCATGCCGGTGATGGCGACCGCCACCGCCGGGGTGGCCGCCAAGGACGCGGGCGTCACGTCGGCGACGGTCAACACCGCCCAGCAGGTGGGCGGTTCGATCGGCACGGCACTGCTCAACACCATCGCGACGACGAGTACCGCCACGTATCTCTCGTCCCATCTGGCGGGCGCCGCCCGTACAGGACGGCTGACGCCGGAGCGCAAGGCCCAGATCGTCGACTCCGGTGTGGTGCACGGTTTCACCGTGGCCATCGGGTGGGCGGCCCTGATCATGCTCGCGGCCTCCGCGGTCGCCTTCCTCCTCGTCAACGCCCCCGCGCCGCGCCACCGCCAGGAAGGTGCCGGAGCGCCTGACGTGACCTCGGTCTGAAGCGGCCTTCCTGCCCGCCCTGCTGCGGCGGCATGCTCATGTGCGGGCGAACGGTGCCGGCCTGCCGGAAGTGCGGGACTGGACCTGGCAGGACTGACCGACTTTGCCGTCCGGCCAGACGGGTGGGTGTGTATGGGCCGAGCGGGGGACGTGCGGCGTGTTGCCGGTAGCGACACGCCGTGAGGCGGGATGGCTCTTGGTAGAGGCGCGGTCGACGCCAGCAATACGTTCCGGGGCACGAGAGCTTCCGGGGGCCGCGTCCGTACTGGAGGTACAGAAATGCGTTCCATCCGAGTGCTGACCGGTCTGGCTGTTGCGGGCGCCGCGCTGGCGATCACCGCCCCCAACGCGCAGGCGGTGTCGCCGAGTTGCCAGAAGGCGCTGGACGACGCGGAGATCACGCAGAAGAACTCCGACACGGTGCAGGCCGACCCGAACGCATCGCAGGAGGAGAAGAAGGCCGCCGAGGACGAGGCCAACATGGCCGCCTCCACCGCGCAGCGGTTCTGCGACTCCACGGACCCGGCCGTCAGGGGCGGCGTGCACGCCGGTTCGGGCGGTTCCCAGGGCAGCACCGATCCGACCGAGCTGGCCGCGGGGGCCGCGGTCCTTGCCGTCGGTGCGGGAGCGGTGTACATGCACCGCCGCAAGACCGCCGGACAGCGCTGACCTTCCTTCACCGGTCAACCGGCCCCGCCGACCGAGCCCGTACTCGCCCGGCGGGGCCGCGTAACTTTCCCCCTCCACCTGGGCAGGAACGGCGACACCATGACCTACCCCCACGCAGCGTCGGCCCGCTCCCCGTGGCGCCACACAGGGTCCTGGGGCGCGCTCGCGGCCCTCGCCGTGGGCGTGTGGTTCTGGACAGCCGACGCCGAGGAGACCGGCACGCCGCCCAAACCCTCCGCCGCCCAGGCCAGGACCTTCGCATCCGGCCGCCCGGCCGAAGCCGCCGCGCCCGCGGTGCCCTCCTTGTCCGAGTCGCCCCCCGTCCGCGTCAAGATCCCCGTCATAGGCGTGGACGCTCCCCTCACCGCCCTGTCCAGGACCAAGGACGGCGGACTGAACGCACCACCACCCGACGACGTCAACCTCGCGGGCTGGGACGCGGCAGGCACGCTGCCCGGCAGCACCGGCACCGCTGTGATCGCCGGACACGTCGACACCAACGAGGGGCCCGCCGTGTTCTTCGGACTCGGCTCCCTGAAGAAGGGCGCCAAGGTGCAGGTGACCCGCGAGGACGGCCGCACCGCGGTGTTCACCGTCGACGGCGTCGAGGAGTACGAGAAGGACGACTTCCCCAGCAGCAAGGTCTACGCACCACGGGCGCGCCCCGAACTGCGCCTCATCACCTGTAGCGGCACCTACAACAAGACCGACGGTTACTCCGGCAACGTCGTCGTCTACGCACACCTGACCGGGGTCAGCCCACAGTAGCCCCAGTAGACCGTTGCCGTGGCCTACGCCGGAATGAGATAGCGCGAGCGTGCGGTCAAGCCTCTCCTCTACGTCTTCCACAAGGCCTTCGCGGCCAAGCTCAAGGGTGAGAGGACTCAAAGCCACGTCGTCGCCAGCCAGCTGGTCACGCCCGCGGTGACGACGAGCGCGAGGTTGAGGGCGATCTGGCGGTCTCCGCCGCGCAGGTGAACCCTGGTCGCGGCGATCTGCAGGACGACGAACCCGGCCGCCGCGGCCAGGGCGAGCCAGGGCGCGATGCCGGTCAGCGGCGGGAGTATCAGACCGATCGCACCGAGCACCTCGATCAGCCCGATGGCCCTGACGGCGGGCATCGGCGTGGTGTCCACCCAGGCCATCATCGGCCGGAGCTGCTCACGGCTCCGCACCAGCTTCACCCCGCCCCCGTAGAGGTAGAACAGGGAGAGCAGGCCCGCGACGATCCAGTAGGCGACGTTCATGATTCCCGCCCGACGATGAAATCGGTGGCGGGCTCGGTCGCGTAACGGCTCATCACTTGGATGTTCGCCCGGGGAGTCAATGCCCGGCCGTCGGCGATCATCGCCTGGAGGTCCCGGAAGTACTGCACATACAGGTCCGGTGTGAAGATGCTGAGCATGACGGCCGGTTGGTCGGTCACGTTGGCGAAGGTGTGCGGTGCGCCGGGCGGGACCATCACGAGCGTCCCCGCAGTCGCGTCGTGGTCCTTCTCCCCGACCGTGAACCGCACCGTGCCGGAGATGACGTAGAAACCTTCGTCGTGCTGGGCGTGCCGGTGTTGCGGCGGTCCGGGGGTGTGTGGCGCGAGGATCGATTCAGCGAGTCCGACACGGTGCTCGGTGTTGCTGCCGTCTTCGAGGACGCGCAGTCGTGTGGTGCCCAGGACGATCATCTCGCCGTCATCCGGACCGACCACCGACACGGCGGGGTCGGCAAGCGGCTCACTCGTTCTTGGTTCGTCGGTCATGCTTCGATTCCACCGCCAGGGTGCCGTCACCGTCCAAGACCTGTTCTGTGACATCGATACCGAGCGGGTATCGTCCCAGCATGGAGCTACGTACGCTGCGCTATTTCGTGGCCGTCGCCGAGGAACTCCACTTCGGCAGGGCCGCTGTCCGGCTGCACATCAGCCAGCCGCCACTGAGCCGGGCCATCAAGCGGTTGGAGACCGAGGTCGGGGCCGTGCTGTTCGACCGATCGTCCACCGGTGTCACGCTCACCGCGGTCGGTGCGGTGCTGTTCGACGAAGCGCGCGCCCTGCTCGACCAGGCCGACCGGCTACGGGTGCGGGTAGCCGCCGCCGCGGGCGTCGCGACCATCACCGTCGGCATCCTGGGGGACAGCGGCGATCCGGGCGCGATCCGTCTCGCCGCCGCCTACCGGCAACGGCACCCGCAGGTCGAGGTGCGTATCCGCGAGACCGACCTGACCGACCCGACCTGCGGGCTGCACGCCGGTCTTGTCGATGTCGCCCTGACCCGGGGGCCGTTCGACGGAACGGGCCTGACCACGCACGAGCTGCGCGCGGATCCGGTGGGCGCTCTGCTGCGCGCCGACGATCCGCTGGCCCGCCGCGACAGCCTGAAGGTGGCGGACCTGGCCGACCGCCGCTGGTTCGTCTTCCCGGAGGGCACCGACCCCCGCTGGCAGTCGTACTGGAACGGCGGAGAGCCTCGCGAGGGTCCGGTGGTGCGCGCCGTCGCGGAGTGCCGGCAAGCCGTGCTCTGGAACGGCACCGTCGGCATGACGCTCCTGGACCATGAGCCGGGGGAGGGGCTAGAGGTGGTGCCGTTGACCGACATGCCGCCGAGCCGTGTGGTGGCGGCATGGAACGAGGGCGACACGAATCCGCTGATCCGCTCGTTCGTGCAGATCGCGATCGCGGCCTATCGAGGCTGACGGATATTCCCGTGCCCTGCCGACGGCGAAGAGGCAGACTCGCCCCATGGCGGACATGCGGGCGTTCCGGGACGCGGTCAGTGACTGGGCGGCCGGTGGCCCCGGCGGACCGGCGAGCGAGCTGGCTGTACGAGTGGGGGTACGGACGGCCGTGCTGCTCGAAGGCCCCAGTGACCTCGCGGCCGTTGAGGCGCTGGCCGCGGCGCGTGGCCGCGACCTGGCCGCCGAGGGGGTGTGCGTCGTGTCGATGGGCGGGGCGATGAGTATCGGCCGCTACGCCGAACTCCTCGGGCCACCCGGCCTCGGGCTGCGCCTGGCAGGACTGTGCGACGAGAACGAACGAGGCTTCTACGACCGCGGCCTGGAGCGGGCAGGAGCACCGCGGCAAGGCTTCTTCGTGTGCGTGTCGGACCTGGAGGACGAGCTCATCCGCGCCCTTGGCGCGGCCAGGGTCGAGGAGGCCGTCCGGGCCGAGGGCGACCTGCGGGCCTGGCAGACCTTCCTGCGCCAGCCCGCGCAGCACGGCAGGCTCCGGCAGCAGCAGTTGCGGCGCTTCCTCGGCACGAAGAAGGGCCGCAAGATCCGCTACGGCCGCCTGCTCGTCGAGGCCCTCGACCCCGAACTGACACCGCCCCCGCTCGACGACCTTCTTACGAGCCTGCGAGCGTGAGCACGGCGTCCGGCACGTCGGATCGCTCCGCCCAGGCGACATGTCCGTCCGGGCGGATCAGTATCGCGGCCACGTCCTTGAGGCCGGGGTGGTCCGGCCAGTCCCGCACCGGGGCCACGCGTACGCGGTCCGCCGGTACGTGGGGGGCCGATGCCACCCCCGAGTCCTCGCGGGTGAGCAGCAGGAAACGGCCGTCCGTCAGCAGTCCGCTGACATGACTCACCGCACCGCCCGTGCGCACCTCGACATCCGGCATCCGGTGGCCCACCAAGGGGTGTTCGTTCTCCGAAGCCGCGTAAGCGGTCGAGAGCGCCGAGACCCGCCCTGCCAGCTTGCGGTTCACCTCGGGAATCTCCAGGAGCTCGTCCAGGAGTGAGCGCAAGGAGCTCGCGGGTCCCGAATAGCCCTCCAGAAGGGGGAGTTCGCCGAGGAGCGCCTGCACCTCGGTGTCCTGCGCAACGGCACGGCCGACCGGCCTGCGCTCGGCGTCATAGGTGTCGAGGAGCTCATCGCCCGCCCACCCCTTCACCGCTCCGGCGAGCTTCCAGCCCAGGTTCATCGCGTCCTGCATTCCGGTGTTGAGACCCTGCCCCGCGGCCGGGAAGTGGATGTGCGCGGCATCGCCGGCCAGGAAGACGCGCCCCGCCCTGTACCGCTCGGCCACGCGGGTCGCGTTCCCGAAGCGGGACATCCACACCGGTTCGTCGATCCCCAGGTCGCTGCCGCACAGTCGTACCAGCGCGCCGCGGAACTCGTCGACGGTCACCGGCTCCCGCGAGGAGACCCTCATCCGCTCGGGGTCGATGTACACCAGACGGGTCACGCCGCCGTCCAGGGGCGCCACCAGGATCCCCTGGGCGCGTGCCGCGACGAGCGCCTCGGTGTCCACCGTCAGGAAATCGCCCAGGACGCCGGTCAGTGACTCCTCGCTGCCCGGAAACGGAATAGCGGCGATCGCACGCACGCGGCTGCGCGCACCGTCGCACCCGACGAGGTAGGCGCAGCGCACGCTTCGCTCGCCCCCTTGCCCGTCGCGAACCCGGACGACGAGGCCGTCGGCCTCTTCTTGCGCGGCGATCAGTTCGCTGCCCCGCTCGACGGTGACCCCCAACTCGAGGGCCCGCTCCTCGAGGAGCGCCTCCGTCTGGGCCTGGGCGAGGAACAACGTGTGCGCCTGACGTGTGTCGAGGCAGGCGAAATCGAGCCGCGTGGCAAGACCCGCGAAGTGCCAGCCCGGCACGGTGCGCCCCGCGGCGAGGAAGCGTGAAGTCAGCCCGCGCAGGTCCAGGAGCTCCAGGCTCCGCGGGTGCAGCGTCAGGGCCCGGGAGTTCGGCTGGCGCTCGAGCCTCGGCTCGACGACGCGCACATTCACGCCTGCCAGGGCGAGTTCGCAGGCGAGCATCAGCCCCGTGGGCCCGGCTCCGGCGACGACTACGTCTGTGTCCGTGACGACGTTCATAACGACCTCCATTTAGTGAACAGTGTTCACGTGAACGATGTTCACTATACTCGGACGCATGATCAAGCAGTCAAGGAATCCACCGGGACCGCCGCGGCGCGGACGCCCCGCACGCCTGGACCGCGCAGCCGTGACCACGGCCGCGCTCGACCTTCTTGACGCCGTGGGAGTGGAAGACCTCACCATGAGGCGCCTGGCGGAACGGGTCGGCGTGCAGGCCGGCGCCCTCTACCGCCACTTCGCCACCAAGCACGACCTGCTCACGGCCATGGCCGAGCGCATGCTCGAGGACATCCGGGCGGCAGGCTCGGCAGACTCGGCAGAGGAACGGGAAACCGTCGACGATCTGGCCCGCGCGCTCCGCCACGCGTTGCTGGCCAGGCGGGACGGGGCACGTGTCTATGCCGGAACACACCCCGTGGGACCCAACACCCTGGCCTACGGCGACCGCCTGGTGGCGGCTCTCATGCGCACCGGCCTCACCGTCGAGGACAGCGGTCGCGCCTTCCTGGCCGTGGTGAACTACACCGTCGGCCACACACTGGAGGAGCAGGCCTCAACGCCCTCGGAGGACGACGGGATCGAGGGCGTGCAAGCGCTGGGCCGTGCCGTTCACGAGGGTGACTACGCGCACCTCGCCCTGGTCCTGCCCGCGCTCACCGACCCGGACTTCGAACAGCACTTCGCTCTGGGGCTCCAACTCCTCATGGACGGCGTACGAGCCCGCGCGGGCGAGGAGAGGCGCGAGGTCGCGCCCTGAGAGAGGGCGTCCTGGGAGCCGATGGGCCGTCAGAACGGCATACGGCCTCGGGTGCGCCGACCGGCTGAGCCGCTGCGGCCCACAGCCTTGGAGCTGCTGCGGAAGGGCTTGCTGAAGATCCGGCCCAGGATGCCGGGGGCCTTGCCGCCGACGCGCGACCCGGCGCCCAGGGTGCGCTGGGTTCCGCGCTCGGGGTGCCGGGAAAGGCGAGGCACGAAGAAGGCGAGGGCGGCCAGGACGAGACAGACAGCGACTATGCCGACAATGATCACGAGGGACTCCCTGTGTCGAGGCGTGTCTGCCGGGTGCCCTGTCGGGCGAGGCCTATGCGCCGGGCCCCTGTCAGTCCCGGGCGCCTCGTCGAACTAGCGCATCCCGGGCAGGCGTCGGAGCTCGCCGACCTTCATCAGCCGCGCGAGGAGGACGTATGCCGACGCAGTCGTGAACACTCCGGCTGCGAGCGCGGCGGCGGTCGGCCACGTTCCGTCTCCCAGCCCGGCGCACGCCTGCGTTGCGGCCCAGCCGAGTCCTGCGGCGGGGCCAGCAGCGCACAGCAGCTTCCTGTACGTGCGGCGCAGGCCGCCGTCGTCGATGCGGTCTCCGAGTTTCCTGCGCAGCAAGGACGCGGTGAGCGCCAGGCCCGCCAGGTAGGACAGGGTGTAGGCCCCCGCCATGCCGACGACCGCCCAGCGGACGGGAAGCAGCAGGTGACAGGCCGTGGCAAGGGCGATGTTCACCCCCGCGATCCAGGCCGCCATGAGGAAGGGAGTACGCGTGTCCTCCAGCGCGTAGAAGCCGCGTAGCAGTAGGTACTGGGCGGAGAACGGGATGAGGCCGAGCCCGAAGGCCTGCAGCATGTACCCCAGCGGGCGGGCCGACGCGGCGTCCGCCGCTCCGTGGGCGAACAGCAGTGATGCGATCTGCGGCCCCTGGGCGAGGAAGAGGAAGGCGGCGGGCACGATGATCACGCCGCTGATCCGCAGCGCCCGGGACAGATCCGCGCGCAGATCCTGGAGACGCCCTTCCGCGACGGCCCGGCTCATGCGCGGCAGCAGCGCCGTCACCAGGGACACGGTCACGATGGACTGCGGAAGCAGCCAGATGGTCTGCGCGTAGGTGTAGGCCGAGTAGCCGGCGCCCGCGTGCGGCAGCTTCTGGTCGGCGGCGTTGGCGTAGTTCGTGACCACTGTCAGGGCGGCCTGGTTGGCCAGGACGAACAACAGCGTCCACTTCGCCGCGTGGGCGCTCTTGCCCAGGCCGGTGCCTCGCCAGTCGAAGCGCGGCCGGAACCGGAAACCCGCTGCCCGCGCGAACGGGATCAGCGCCAGGGCCTGTACGGCGATGCCCGCCGTAGTGCCGAGCCCGAGCAACCGCACCTGGTCGGTGGTGATGTCCTCCACCTGGTCGGGAACCGTCATCAGCGTCAGGTAGGCGGCGAACATGCCGACCAGTACGACGTTGTTCAGTACAGGCGTCCACATCATCGCGCCGAACTTCTCGCGGGCGTTGAGGACTTGTCCGTAGATGCTGAACAGGCCGTAGAAGAAGATCTGCGGAAGCAGGAACCTGGCGAACGTCACCGTCAGCTCGAAGGCCTCGTGACTGTCGGGGGTGTCGCGCATGTACAGGCCCACGATCTGTGGGGCCGCCCATACCGCCAGCGCCGTCCCGACACCGAGGACACACACCACGAGCGTGACCAGACGCTGCTCGTACGCACGCCCGCCGTCGGGCTGCGTCGCCCTGGCGCGCACCAGCTGCGGAACCAGGACGGCGTTGAGCGCACCGCCGATCAACAGGGTGTACAGGCTCGTCGGCACTGTGTTCGCCGTGTTGTACGTACTGGCCAGCAAGCCCGTTCCCAGCGCCGCGGCTTGCAGCACCTGCCGGATCAGCCCCGTGGCCCGCGACACCACCGTGCCGGCAGCCATCAGCAACGACGAACGAGCCAGTCCGCCCCGGTCCTTCTTCGGTCCGGCGGCATGCCGCCCTCCCGTTCGCTGCTCCCGCGGCATCGTCTTCGCCGCAGGGCTCGCCCCCTCCACCATGTGGTCAACTTACGCTGTCGGGGTTCCGCGCCTGCGGCAGGTCATCCGGTGATGGATCCGGTGAACTCCGGGAAGTCCAGGTCGAAGTCGTCGCTGCCGCGCTGGACGGTGACGACGATCTTCTTGCCGTACTTCGTCTCGAGCGCGTTGTCATTGGTCTTCGTCGCGGACACCCCGGGAGCCAGGCGACCCTCGAGCGGCTCGGCGCCGTTCTCGAACGAGGTCGACGCGGCCTCGCCGCCGTTCGTGGCGCCCTCGATGATGAGGGAGAGGTCGTTGAGGGCCACCGCGGACTTGCCGGAGTTCGTGACCTTCAATTTCACGCGGAAGTCGGTGTTGCCGGGCTTGGCGGACTCCAGCAGCTCGGCGTCGTAGTCCTTGAACACCTTCGCCTCGGCGACGGACACCTTCAGACCGTCCGGCCAGGTGTAGGACTCGCCGAACTTCAGGCCCGTCGCCTGCCCCTCGGTTCCCTCGCCGTCGGAACCGGCATCGGCATCGGCACCGGCGCCTTCGTCGGAGCAGTGCTTCATCCAGTCGGCCTGGCTGATGTCCTCGTCCGCGCAGTCGACCTTCTTCGACGCCGAGGCCTTCGAGCCGTCCTGCGACTTCGCATCGGCTCCGTCGCTGCCGTCGTCGCTGTCACTGCCGCCGCACGCGGTCAGAGCGGTCAGAAGTATGGCGGCCGTAGCCACAGCCGTAGCCGTCGTACCAGCGCGAACGCGCATATGTCCCCCCGGAGTTGAGCTAGCCGGAACACGGTATGTCACATGCGGTTGAATCGTGCAGGGTGTGATCAGGTCGTGATGCGTGATGCGTGATGCCCTGGCCGGGTGCCGGGTGCCGGGTGCCGGGTGCCGGGTGCCGAGTGCCGAGTGGCTGGGAGTGCCGGGCCGTAGCGATGTCCGGATGTGACAGGGAATCGTCATTGCGGCCATCGGTGGCGGCGGTGAGGATGGGTTCATGCCCACTTCGCACCGTGTCGTCATCGCGGTCTTCCCCGATGTCGATCTCCTCGACGTCACCGGCCCCGCCGAGGTCTTCGCCCTTGCCAACCGGGAGACCGCGGGCCGCGCCGGCTATCAGGTCCGCCTCGCCGGGCCGGTCGCCGGTGAGG
This sequence comes from Streptomyces sp. NPDC031274, assembly GCF_055570235.1. NCBI lineage: Bacteria > Bacillati > Actinomycetota > Actinomycetes > Kitasatosporales > Streptomycetaceae > Streptomyces > Streptomyces sp. NPDC031274. The sequence goes on from NZ_JBVIHP010000010.1 coordinate 186,645, forward strand.
TCCGTACGTCGGCGGGGGTGCGCCTGGTGGCCGACCTGGGTTTCGACGAGGTCGGCGGGCAGGTGGACACCCTGCTCGTGCCCGGCGCGGTCGACATGACCGACGAGGGCCCCGTCGCCCGTATCGACGCGGACGTCGTGGAGTGGGTGAAGGCGACCGCCCCGCGGGCCCGCCGAGTGGCGTCGGTGTGCGTGGGCGCGCACGTACTGGCCGCGGCCGGACTCCTCGACGGGAAGACGGCGACCACCCACTGGTCGACCGCGGCTCAGCTGGCCGCCGAGCACCCGGCCGTCACGGTCGACCCGGACCCCATCTTCGTACGCGCCGAACGAGGCCGGTTGTGGACCGGGGCCGGGATCAGTGCCTGCCTGGATCTCGCCCTGGCGCTCGTGGCCGAGGACCAGGGCGAGGACGTGGCCCTGTCGGTGGCGCGGCAACTGGTGATGTACCTCAAACGCCAAGGCGGGCAGAGCCAGTTCTCCGTGCCGCTCAGCCGCCCGGCCTCCGCCCGTCGTGACATCGACGAGCTGCGGCTGTGGATCGCCGAGCACCTCGACGAGGACCTGTCGGCGGCGGCCCTCGCGGCCCGGATGTGCCTGAGCGAGCGGCACTTCGCCCGGGTGTTCAAACAGGAGACGGGCACCGGCGCGGCCGACTACGTCGAAGCCGCCCGCGTCGAGGTGGCGCGCCGCCTGCTGGAGACCACGGACAGTGCGCTCGAGCAGGTCGCGGCAGCCGCCGGTCTCGGTTCGGTGGAGACGTTGCACCGGGCCTTCAACCGGCAGCTCGCCATCACCCCGGCGGCCTACCGTCGCCGCTTCCGCATCCAGACTCCCTGACCCTCTTTCACCCACCACCCCCCTTGGGCATGCAGGCGAGCCCACGGCTCCGCCGTCATGCCCCGTGCCGCAATCCAGCTCGTACAGAAATACAGAAACTCACCATGAAAGGCGCCCCCATGAGCACGCATACGAATCAGGCCTCCACGACCCTGCGCGACGTGATCGGCCTGGACAGCCAACCGCCCAGGCTGAGCGAATCCGCCCTGATCATGATCGATTTCCAGAACACCTACCGGACCGGCGTCATGGCCCTGGACGGCGCCGAGACGGCCCTCGCGGCGGGCGCCCGGCTCTTGGCGCGCGCCCGTGCGGCGGGCACTCCGGTCGTCCACATCCTCAACGACGGCGGCGAGGGCACCCCCTACGACATCCGCGCGCACATCGGGGCCATCAGCGACGAGGTCGCCCCGGTGGACGGTGAGGCGGTCGTGGTCAAGAACTTCCCCAATTCCTTCCACGCCACCGAACTGGAGACGACGCTGAGCGATCTGGGCTTCGCAGGGGGGAGCGGCAAGGATCTTGTGCTCGCGGGCTTCATGACACACATGTGCGTCAACTACACCGCACAGGGAGCCTTCAACCTCGGCTACCGCCCCACCGCCATCGCCGAAGCCACCGCGACCCGCGCCCTCACCACTCCGGACGGCACCGTCCTGCCCGCCGCCGCGCTCCAGACGGCGGCCCTGACCACCATCACCGACCTGTTCGGCACCGTCGTCCCCACCATCGACGCGATTCCGGCCTGAGCACTGTAGTGACGTAGGCCACGTCATTACCAGGCGTCGATCTGGGTAGGGGGCGCATGATCGCCTGGGCTCGAGCCCGGGAAGCACCACGGGAACCACGGAGGTATCCATGTCCTCGAAGCGACGTCGCAAGAAGAAGGCCCGCCGCAAGAACGGCGCGAACCACGGCAGCCGTCCCCAGTCCTGACGGCGGGCACGGCCACCGGGGGCGGCACCATGTGGTGCCGCCCCCGGTGGCGTTCCCTGGGGCAGGAACGCCACACCGCGGAATTCAGGCGTGCACGGCGCGCCATCCGGACCAGACCGGTCAGGAATCGAGAAGCGCAGGTCCGCGGGCCAGATCTAGCGTGATGCCCATGGACGCCAACGTCACCGTCACCCTTCACGCGAGCTTCCTCCCGCACGACGACCCCGACGCCTCCCTGGCCTTCTACCGCGACACCCTCGGCTTCGAGGTCCGCGACGACGTCGGATACGACGGGATGCGCTGGATCACCGTCGGCCCCGCCGGCCAGCCCGGCGTCTCCATCGTCCTGCGCCCACCGGCCGCCGGTCCCGGCATCACCGACGCCGAGCGCCGCACCATCGCCGAGATGATGGCCAAGGGCACCTACACGGGCATCCTCCTGGCCGCCGCCGATCTCGACGGCGCCTTCGCGCGGCTGCGGGACCGGGGCGCCGAGATCGTCCAGAATCCGACCGAGCAGCCGGACGGCGTCCGCGACTGCGCCGTCCGCGATCCCGCGGGCAACCTGCTCCGCATCCAGGAACTGCGCTGAGTCGACCCGCGGCGAGCACAGCCGGGACCGGACCGGCACCGCTGATGAGCCGATCAGTCGGTCAGACGAACGGCGAACCGTTGCCGCGATCACGCCGAAGAAGTAGAACCTGACGTACTGCTCGACGCTGATCAGATCGAGCCGGGCGACACCGACGGAGACCGCGCAGGCGGCTCCGCCCGACAGATGGAGAGACCATGAGCCCCGCCAAGAGGAAGAACACGCAGTCGCCTGCGCTCCATGCTGCCGACAGCCACGACTTGATCCGCGTGCACGGCGCGCGCGTGAACAATCTCAAGGACGTCAGCATCGAGATCCCCAAGCGTCGCCTGACGGTGTTCACCGGAGTCTCCGGCTCGGGCAAGAGCTCGCTGGTGTTCAGCACGATCGCCGCGGAGTCGCAGCGGATGATCAACGAGACCTACAGCTCCTTCGTGCAGGGCTTCATGCCGACGCTCGCCCGGCCCGAAGTCGACGTACTCGACGGTCTGACGACCGCGATCATCGTCGACCAGCAGCGGATGGGTGCCGACCCCCGCTCCACGGTCGGCACCGCCACCGACGCCAACGCGATGCTCCGCATCCTCTTCAGCAGGCTCGGCAAGCCGCACATCGGCCCGCCGAGCGCGTACTCCTTCAACACCGCGTCGGTCCGGGCGAGCGGCGCGATCACCGTCGAGCGCGGCAACAAGACCAAGGCGCAGAAGGCGACCTTCAACCGCACCGGCGGCATGTGTACGCGCTGCGAAGGCCGGGGCTCGGTCTCCGACATCGATCTCACCCAGCTCTACGACGACTCCAAGTCGCTCGCCGACGGCGCGTTCACCATCCCGGGCTGGAAGTCGGACAGCCAGTGGACCGTGCAGGTCTACGCCCAGTCCGGCTTCGTCGACCCGGACAAGCCGATCCGCGCGTACACGAAGAAGGAACTGCAGGCCTTCCTCTACGGAGAGCCGGTCAAGGTCAAGGTGAACGGCGTCAACCTCACCTACGAGGGGCTGATCCCCAAGATCCAGAAGTCGTTCCTGGCCAAGGACAAGGAAGCGATGCAGCCGCACATCCGGGCGTTCGTGGAGCGTGCGGTCACCTTCACCACCTGTCCCGAGTGCGAAGGCACCCGGCTCAGCGAAGGGGCCCGTACCTCGAAGATCAAGCGGATCAGCATCGCCGACGCCTGCGCCATGGAGATCCGCGACCTGGCCGAGTGGGTCCGCGGACTCAAGGAGCCCTCGGTCGCGCCGCTGCTCACCGCGGTGCAGCAGACCCTCGACTCGTTCGTGGAGATCGGCCTCGGCTACCTCTCGCTCGACCGTCCCGCGGGCACGCTGTCCGGCGGGGAGGCGCAGCGCGTCAAGATGATCCGCCACCTCGGCTCCTCGCTCACCGACGTCACGTACGTCTTCGACGAGCCCACCATCGGTCTGCACCCCCACGACATCGAGCGCATGAACAACCTGCTGCTGCGGCTGCGGGACAAGGGCAACACGGTCCTTGTCGTCGAACACAAGCCCGAGGCCATCGCGATCGCCGACCACGTCGTCGACCTCGGCCCCGGCGCAGGCACGGGGGGCGGCGCCGTCTGCTTCGAGGGCACCGTCGACGAGCTGCGGGCCAGCGACACCGTCACCGGCCGTCACCTCGACGACCGGGCCGCACTCAAGGATCCGGTGCGCGAGCCCACCGGCACGCTGGAGATCCGCGGAGCCACCCGCCACAACCTCCAGGGCGTCGACGTCGACATCCCGCTGGGCGTGCTGTGCGTCGTCACCGGCGTCGCGGGCTCCGGCAAGAGTTCACTGATCCACGGCTCCGTCCCCGCATCCGCCGGGGTGATCTCGGTCGACCAGGCGCCGATCAAGGGTTCGCGGCGCAGCAACCCGGCGACGTACACCGGGCTGCTCGAGCCGATCCGCAAGGCGTTCGCCAAGGCCAACGACGTGAAGCCGGCGCTGTTCAGCGCCAACTCCGAAGGCGCCTGCCCCCATTGCAACGGCGCCGGCGTCATCTACACCGATCTGGCGATGATGGCCGGAGTCGAGACCACCTGTGAGGACTGCGAGGGGAAGCGGTTCCAGCCCTCGGTCCTCGAATACACCTTCGGTGGCCGTGACATCAGCGAAGTGCTCGCGATGTCGGTGACCGAAGCCGAGGAGTTCTTCGGCGCTGGGGACGCGCACACGCCGGCCGCGCACAAGATCCTCGACCGGCTCGCCGACGTCGGGCTCGGCTACATCAGCCTCGGCCAGCCGCTCACCACCCTGTCGGGCGGCGAGCGGCAGCGGCTCAAGCTGGCCACCCACATGGCGCAGAGGAGCGGGGACCAGCCCGTCCTCGTACTCGACGAGCCGACCACCGGCCTGCACCTCGCCGATGTCGAGCAGCTGCTCGGCCTGCTCGACCGGCTCGTGGACTCCGGCAGGTCGGTCATCGTCATCGAGCACCACCAGGCGGTCATGGCACACGCCGACTGGATCATCGACCTCGGCCCCGGCGCCGGTCACGACGGCGGAAAGATCGTCTTCGAGGGCACCCCCGCCGACCTCGTCGCCGACCGCTCCACTCTCACCGGCGCACACCTCTCGGCGTACGTCGGCACCTGAGTGAACCCTCTGCGGGCACCCGTGGTGAACACTCGCCGCTCGATTTCTCTCGTTCGGGTACGAATTCGAAGACTGCACGCAGACGATCCACGAAGTCAGTAACGTGCGATTGATGCTCCATTAAGCCCGTGGCATGCGCATGCCACGGGCTTATCGGCTGAGTAATTCCTGGAGTGGTTCGCGGTGTTGCCGAGATCAGAGAGGATCGTTGTACTGGGCATGAGCGATGCGGGGAATGAGATTCCTTCGCCGCGGCCGCCCCGTGCCGATACAAGGGCCGGCGGCGGGGAAGTTCCTTCGCAATCCCCCATCTACGACGCGCTGGTGCGTGAGTGGCGTGCTGAAGCCCGGGAGGTGCCGCGCGTGCCCGCCCCGCGCTCGCGCTGGGAGCGTGTCGATCCACAGGACCTGTTCCACAGGGGCTGAAGGGATTGAAGGGGCTGACGGGAGTTCGGTGGGATTTCGCGCCGTGCCTTCGCCTTGCCGCGCCATGCCGTGCCTCCCCGTGTCACGTGAGCGGGGTCGCGGGGTGGGCATGGGTGTTGAGCCAGCGGCAGATCGCGAGAGCGACCGTGTCATCGAGCGTGCTCAGCGCGTCGATGGCCTTGGTGTCGTCGGGGTGGGGTGGGATTCCGGCCGTCGTGAGCGTGGCGTGCAGGGTCAGACGGTGCCGATCACGTTCCGTCAGCAGGGTCGGGGCCGCCATGTCCAGACGCTGCGTCGGGTCGGGCGGGGGCAGCAGGAGTTCGGTCTCCGCGTCCCAGCTGACGGTCGGCAGGATGGTGGCAGGTGCAGTCATGGCGGCTTCCTCACGACGGGTGGGCAATGCCTGTGTCGGTCAGGAAGCAGTCCGGCGGCCGTCCGGTTGCACCGGGCCCGCCAAGACACCCGAACGCGGTAATCAGAGCGTCAGCGAGACAGCGGCGAGGCATCAGCGATACGTGAGCGGGGCGCCAGCGCGAGGACCGAAGCTGTGAGCGGACCAGTTGACTGCACACGGCACATCGGCGTCGACGGCAGCGGCGTCGACGACACCTCGGCGTCGACGATCCATCGGCATCGAGCACACCACACGGGGAGCCCCCACATGCGCACCTCCATCCGACGCCCTGCCGCGTTCGCCGCGGCCGCCTGCGCCACCTGCGTCGCGCTGAGCCTGACGCTCACCGCCTGCGGTGGCGGTGAGGGCGTGAAGGACGAGGGAGCCGCTTGGGCCCCGAAGCGGGCCGGAACCGGAGCGGGTGGCGAGTCCAGAGAGATGGGCAAGGCCGCCTCCGGTCCGGAGAACCCCGCCGCGCGGACCGATACCGAGAAGAAGATCGGCACCAACAAGGCCCCGGCTTGTGCCGCCGACGACGTGGAGATCTCTGCGGCCAAGCAGGACGGCGTACCCACCACGCACATCACGCTGACCGCGACGAATGTCTCGGGTCACTCCTGCAGGCTGCTGCGGTACCCGCTCATCGCGTTCGGCGGCATCCGGACCGCCAAGGACGTTCCGGCCGTCGCCAAGAGCAGGCCGGGTGCTCCCGTCGTGCTGAACGCCGGGGCCCCGGCCTACGCGGCCGTGCGAATCAACAAGGGCGGTGTCGACGAGAGGAACCGCGCCGTCACCACCTTCCACGTCAACCTCTTCGCCGCCGACGGGCCCGCCGAGGGCGGCAAGAGCGTCTCTGCGCCCAAGGGCGGCATCGCGGTCCACGACGCCGTCGCGAAGACCGGCTACTGGACGCCCCAACTGCGCGACGGAGCCGACGAGTTCTGAGTCGCCCGTTGATCGTTTCCCCTTGCTCACGGTCAGGGGTCCCACAGGGTGCCGGCTCATACCAGCGGAGTAGACACAACGGCCTTGTGTGGCACGTGAGTCGGAGAAGTTCGGACTTCAGGGATGAGTCGCTCGGGTGTCCGACGGGACAACATCACTCATGTCCCGCATGTCCACCGGAAGGACCATCCGCATGCAAAGAAGACCACTCGTCCCCCTGCTCGCAGTGAGCGTGATGGCGGCACTGGCCCCTGGCCTGGCCGCCACTCCGGCCGCCGCGAGCCCCTCGGCCCGCTCGGCACCCACCTCCACCGCAGCCGACGCCCTGCGCCCCTACACCCAGCAGAAGTTGGCCTGGGAGCGGTGCGGCACCGACACCCCCGCCGCCTTCCAGTGCGCGACCCTGAAGGTTCCGCTGGACTACCGCCACCCCCGCGGCAAGAAGATCGACGTCGCGATATCCCGGCTCAAGACCAGCGCTCCCGGAAAACGCCACGGCGTGCTGCTCTCGAATCCCGGAGGCCCGGGAGGGCCGGGCCTGGAGTTACCCCTCGAGCTGGACAAGCAGCTGCCCAGGGAGGTGAGGGACCGGTACGACCTCATCGGGTTCGACCCGCGCGGAATCGGCCGGAGCACGCCCGTCCAGTGCGGTCTCAGCACCGAGGACAACACGCTGCTGCGTCCGCTACGGACGTTCGAGAAGAACGTCGTCTGGGCCAAGGGCGTGGCCGACAAGTGCCGTACGAAGGCGGGGGACACCCTCGCTCACATCACCACCCGCAACACGGCACGCGACATGGACGTCCTGCGGGCGGCCCTGGGCGAGCGCAAGATCTCGTATTACGGAGTCTCGTACGGCACCGCCCTCGGCGCCGTCTACACGCAGATGTTCCCCAAGCGCGCCGACCGCTTCGTCCTCGACAGCGCCGTCGACCCGAAGCGGGTGTGGCGTGAGATGTTCCGGATCTGGGGCCCGGAAGCCGAGCGTGCGTTCCAGCGCTGGACGAAGTGGACCGCCGCGCACGACGCGACGTACCGACTCGGTGACACACCGGCGGCGGTGAGCAAGAGCTTCTGGGATGTGGTCGCCAGGGCCGACCGCGATCCCGTCGTCGTCGAAGGGGTGCCGCTCGACGGGGCCGGGGTGCGCGACCTGGTACGCCGCGAGTTCTTCACCGTCCGCGACGCGGCCGAGCGGGTGGTGAAGCTGAAGGAGGCCATCGGGGGGAGCGCCAGGGGCCTGGACCTCGCCGAGCCCTCGCCGGAGCCCGACATCTCGGCCACGATCACCGTGGTGTGCGGTGATGCCTCCTTCCCGCGTGACCCCGAGGTCTACCGCAGGGACTCGATCCGCGACGCGGCGAAGTATCCGCTGTACGGGGACTTCGCCGCCGGAATCGTGCCCTGCGCCTTCTGGGACAAGCCTGTTGAGCCCACCACCGAGGTGAACAACAAGGTCCCGACGCTCATCGTGCAGAACGAGTGGGACTCGCAGACCCCGCTGCTCACCGGACAGGCCATGCACCGTCAGTTGAAGGGCTCACGCATGGTGACGGTCGACGAGGGTGAGGGCCACGGCGTCTACGGCACGAACCCCTGCGCGGACTCCGCGGCCAACTCCTACCTGGCCACCGGCAAACTCCCGGCCTCCGACACGACGTGCCGTGCGACCCCTGGCCATCGGCGGGTGGCGTCCACGCTCCCGGCACCGGGACCCCTGAGCTGACCACCGGAACCACGTCCTGACAACTGACAGCTGACGGCTGACCGGAGCGGGGGGGGGGGGGGGGGGAACACCCCCCCCCCCCCCCCCCCCCTCTCCCCCCTTCTCTTCCCTTTTCTTCGTCTGTTTCCACCGGCCCCCTCCTTCTTTTCCTGGCGAAA